>NZ_JBSGFQ010000149.1:0-26741 GCF_053603495.1 Nonomuraea sp. NPDC004186
GGCAGTCGCGGGCGAGGATGCTCTTCTCCAGCCGGCCGATCACGTCGAAGAGCAACGTGGCCGTCTCGTCGTTCACCACCTCGCTCGCGGGCGGGTGGCCGAGCCGACACTCGGCTACATCCGCTTCCACGTGCCGTCGATCAACCGCTGCGCGAGCGCGCGGTGAGCGTGGCCGAAGATCTCGACGTGCCGCTGGACCCCGGACTTACCCATGATCATCGGGTTGGGCGCCGCGGGTTCGCCTTGAGGGCGCGTAGGTGGCCGAAGATGCCGCCCTGGTAGGCGTGGGTGTTGATGAAGGTGTCCGCGCCCTCCAGACCGGCCAGGCCCTGGACGTAGTCGGCGGAGACGGCGTACTGGGCGGCGACGTCGGCGTTGTCGTTGCCGCTCCAGACCAGGAGCTTGTGGGTCTCGCCCTGGTGGACGACGGGGACGATGACGTGCATCTGCCCTTCGGTGTGGCCGGGGGCGAGGATGGCGACGGCCTCCGTGCGCCGGCCGATCCGGATGCGTCTCATCCCGACGGTGTGACCGGGAGTGGCCTCGACCGTGATGTCGATCCGGCTGGGGATGCGCGCCAGGCGGGCCCGGTACTCCTCCTCGGTGTACTCGTGGCGGTGCGCCCGCAGCTCGGCCAGGTCCTTCGCGACGGCGTCGGCATCCGGCCGCCCCATGACGAACTTGGCCCGGCGCGCGTGGTCGTCGCGGAGCAGGTTCGCGCCGCCGATGTGGTCGCCGTGGCGGTGGCCGAGGAAGACGTAGCGGATGTCCCTGGGGTCGAGGCCGGCGGCGGCCTGGTCGAGGAACTGGCTCTGCATGTCCTGCGGAGTGGTGAGGGCGTCGAGCATGATCAGCCCGTCCGAGGTGCGGACGATCACCAGGCCGGTGTGGTCGGTGCCGAAATACCAGGCGTTGCTGGACCGTCATGCGCCCCCGTCCGCCCGTAGCGATGCGGCCGGGCGGGGCGATATCCGGATACCGGTCGTGGTGCGGCCGGGCGGGGCGATATCTGGATACCGGTCGTGGTGCGGGGGCCGCGCACGCGAGCCTGGAAGGGGCCATGATGGCGCAACGACCTGACGGCGGTGACTGGGGCGCGCTGCTGGTGGCGGAGCCAACCGACTCATCTGGCTCGCCGGACTCGCCGGACTCGCCGGACGAGGTGCGGGACCTGTACGCCTGGTTGCGCCGGGAGCCCGAGCTGCGCGCCGCGCTCCGGCTGGTCGAGAAGCCGCCTCCCGACGGGGCGCTGGGGCCGGTGGCCGAGGCGGTGCAGGTGCTGGCCGACGCGCCGGAGGTGGTGGCGGCCGTGGCGAGCATGGTGATCGCCTGGCTGCGGTACCGCAGAACCGACGTGAAGATCACCGTGAAGCAGCGCAAGGACGGGCCTGAGGTGCAGGTGACCGCCACCGGCCTGAGGGCGCTGAGCCCGGCACAGACGCTCGCCCTGGCCAGGCAGATCGAGTCGGCGTTGCGGGACGGCCGCAAGCCTCCGGAGCTCCCGGGCAGCTGAGCCCGCCGCCGAACCACCCTGATTGCCGGCTGTGCGCCGAAGCTCTCGGACGCCGATCACCGTCCTGCACATCCCAGATGCATGTGCATTTGCGAATTTCAGCAAATTGCCGGGGAGGGTTGGGGACCGGCGACGGCGCATCGTACGCTGTGCGATCACGGCGGAATGTTTGTCCGTTGGCGGCGGGGGCAAGGATCTTTCTCTCGTGCGCCATGGGTGAACGGCACGCAAAGGCCCCAGGACAAGTCGCCACTTTTGTGGACAAGAAGCCCGCGATCTTGCTAAACCGGGCATCTGGTCTCGGGTGGCGACTTAGCCTGGGGCCTGCATCACCGGTGCATCAAGTGGTTACTTGATCAGGAACCACGCCGCGGCGGCAACCGCGATGACGATGCACAGGCGGATGGTCCGGGGGGTACTGTCAACTACATCCCGGACCATCCGCGCCACCTCCCCGATCCAGGTGGAGGGTGGTGGCGGCTCTGGGCTCGCCGGCTCGGGCTCGCGGCCCGAGCCAGATTCGGGGGGCGTTTCCGGCATCGTTCTCCTTTCAACCTTTTCGTCAGACGATTTCGTCTGATAACGAGAAAAGGCCCGCTTCGGACATTCCGCCTCATTTGTGATGCATGGGACGGTATCCAGCAGCGAGCCGTGACATGTCTCCTTTCGGTTACCCCGACCGTCGCGCAGAAGTGGTGGCCGGTTGCCACCCCTTTCCAGGTCCGGGTCGCCGTTCCGGAGTCTGTCGAGTCACACCTAACCCCGCAGTCCCAACATTCGCAACCAAATCGCCACAGTCCGAAGCGTCTCACCTTGAGTGACCGTTGAGCTACCAGATGCCCGAGTTTCCCCATTGCTCGGCATCGATAGGCCCACCTGCGGAAACCGGCTTCATGCGAAGGATTCGCGGGGATCTCTCGCCCCCGGTGCGGTCAAGTCGCAGTTGCCGTGACCTTCGGCCGGTGCGGGCCAGGTCGGGGCTGCGTGCGAAGCCGGTGACGCCGGCGCGTCACAGGCCGCGCGACCGCCGTAAGGCGAGATGGGTGATGTTCACCATCCCATGCTCGACGCCCGTCACCGTCGTGACGATCAGGAAGACCGGAACAGACCGATTCGGAACGAGCTGATATCGGAAAGCCCTTTCCTATCACATGGGGCACAGGCGACCGGAAAGGGATCGTTCCGGATCGTTTCGGACCACGGCCTCTCTTGGGGCTCGCGCGCCGTTCCACATCGTTCCGGATCGTTCCGGAACACCTCTGTCGCGAGGTCGACGCCACGATAAACGCCCAGGTTAAGACCGTTCCGAGATGATCCGGTGCTTGACGGGGGAAACGCGTAGGGCATTCGGCTCTGCGCCGATACGGAAGAATCGGAGCCGCACTTCCTCCTTCAATGGCGATCAGGATTGGCGGTGCAGATCGCCCATGCGTGAAATCCCTCCGGCCGCGACGCCGGCGGCCCGTTGCGTGGCGGCGCTGGTCGCACTTCGACAAAAGGCCGGAAATCCGTCATATGGTGAGATTGTCAGACTGTCAGGGCGGCGGCTGAGCAAAACCGCCGTGCAAAACGTCCTGACCGGCGCGCGCAAGAACCCGCCCCGCTGGAGGTGGGCGGCGGAGTTCTTCACCGCGTGCCGGCGGTACGTGGAGAACACCGGCCTGGACCCCGAGGTCGTGCTCGGCAGCAAAATGGCGTGGCACCAGCACTATTCGGCCCTGCTGGAGGCACCGGAGGCACCGGAGGCACCGGAGACACCGGCGGCCCGCGATCAGCCCGAACCCGTTCCCGGCCCGGGCAGCCCTTCCCACCCCGGCCCGGGCAGCCCTTCCCACCCCGGCCCGGGCGGTCCTTCCAACCCCAGCCGTCCCGCCGCCGTCCCGCCTGCGCAGCCCCCGCCGAAGACCCGTGACGGCGACAGCGCCGACGGCGGCGCGGTGATGGTGTCGGTCCCGGTGTCCCCGCTGGAGAGCCTGACCGTGCCGGCGCCCGGCTCCTCACCGGACTCACTGGCCGACCTGTTCGTCGACCAGGTCATGAAGCAATGGGACGGCCGCACGCCCGACCTCGTCCCGGACAACTGGCCGGCTGCGGAGAGCCGGCCCCGCGAGCCGACCGAGACCCTTCCCGCGCGCCCGCAGCCGCTGCTGGAACTGCCGCAGCCCGTGGAGCAAGAGGCCACCTACGCGGCGCTGACCGCCATCGGCGAGAAGAAGAGCCTCACCCACGAGCGCATGCGCGACTGGTTCGGCCCTCGCGGAGCGGCGCTGTGGGAGGCCGCGGACGCGCTCTGTGTCGCGGGTCCCTGCGCCGACCGATACGCCCGGGCCAACCTGCAGCTGGGCATCCTGCTGGTGAACCGGAACGCCTTCCATGAGGGCAATCAGCTCCTGCAGCGGGTCCGGCAGGTTCTGCCCGAGATCGCCATCGGGCCGGTTCCCTGTCACGGCGACTACTTCTTCGGCGCCATCCCGGCGGACATCTGCCGGCGAGTGGCCCGCGACTACCGCGCCGCCGGACGTACCGACAAGGCTGAGGAGTGGCTGCGATACGGCAACGCCCTCGTCGCACCCCTGTCCATCAGTCTGGCCATCTCGGCCCGCGGGAAGCACGTCCGCCAGGCCGGAACGTTCCAGCATCACCCGCTGACCAACGCCGCGGAGATCCACCGCCTCTTCTGGCAGGCGGAGCCGCGCACCGGGGAAGGGCGCACCACCTTCCCCCTTGCCTCGTCCGGCCACTAGCACCACCCGGCGCCGGCTCACGGACGTTAATCCCGGGCGAGTCCGGGCATGCGCGAGCCATGCCAGAACGACCGGACAGTACGCCACCCGCACAGAAACAGCCATACCCGGGGCACACCGAACGCATGGAGCCCGAGCCACGTGACGAGATGCGTCACTACACCGGCAGCGGACTGCTGGAAGGCAAGCGCGCCCTGATCACCGGAGGCGACTCCGGGATCGGCCGGGCGGTGGCCGTGGCCTTCGCCAAGGAGGGCGCGGATGTCGCGATCGCGTACCTGAGCGAGCACGAGGACGCCGCGCACACGCTGAAGCTGGTCGAGGCGGAGGACCGGCGATGTGTGCTGATCCCGGGCGACCTCGCCGACCGCGACCACTGCGCCTCCGTCGTCGAACGGGCGGTCTCGGACCTCGGCGGCCTGGACATCGTGGTGAACAACGTCGCCTACCAGCAGCCCGTCGAATCGCTGGAAGTGCTGTCGGAGGAGCAGTGGCAGCACACCTTCGACGTCAACATTCACAGCTACTTCCGCATCACCAAAGCGGCGCTGCCGCACCTGCGCGAGGGCTCGGCGATCATCAACACGTCATCGGTGAACGGGCTGCGCGGCAACAAGGCGCTCATCGACTACGCCACCACCAAGGGTGCGATCAACGCTTTCACCTATTCGATGGCGCAGAGCCTCGTGGAGCGCGGCATCAGGGTCAACGCGGTGGCTCCGGGCCCCGTCTGGACTCCTCTCATCCCGGCGACCATGCCGGAGGAGAAGGTGGAGCAGTTCGGCCGGCAGGTCCCGATGCGGCGGGCCGCCGACCCCGACGAGATCGCCCCGTCGTACGTGTTCTTCGCTGCCGGGCGCCTCTCGTCGTACTACACGGGCGAGGTCCTGGCCCCCATCGGCGGGGAGACCCTGCCCGGCTGAGCGGGTTACCGGGTCTGACGGAGGGCAGGCGAAGGGTGAGTCGTCGACCGAAGGAGGGCCGTCATGGTCGTCGAGCCCACCAAGAGAGAGTCCGCCAAGAGCGAGCCCATCAAGACGGAGCACGGCAGGCGGATCGCCTTGCCTGTGGTAGGTACGGTGCCCATGCCGGGGCCCCAGCACCTCGTCTTCTACGCGGTCCTGGTCTCTCTGGGGATATTGGAGATCGTGGAGTGGCCCGTCGTGGGCATCGTCGCCATCGGCCATCTGCTGGCCGGCCAGCACCGCCACCCCAGCCTGCAGCAAGTCGGAGAGGCCGCGGAAGCGGCGTAAACCGTGGTCACCAGGTCCACATCCCCACCCGTACCGGCACTCCAGGGGAGGCATGCAGGACGGGAGGCTCCTCGCGGGTGGGTAGCCCCGCGGCCTGGATCAGGTCCTGGTCCAGGCCGATGAGGTGAGAGTGGTGCAGCGGCCACGGCGGATGCTCCACCTGCGCGGTGGCCGGCCGACCCGCCACGACGGTGAACAGGCGGTAGCGGGCGGTCAGGAAGTGCGCGAGTTCGTCGCGTTCGCGTTCCGCCAGGGGCGCCCCTCGCTCCGCCTCCGCGTCGCACCGCGCGCCGGCCGGGCCGGGCCGGCGCCGGCGGCAGTGGTAGCGGGTGCGGCCGTCCCCGGTGTCCACCGACATGTCCGACCAGAAGTAGGGCAGCCCGTAGCCGCCGCGGCCACCGAGGGCCGCGAGCAGGCGTCCGGCGTCCAAGGACAGGAACCAGATCCCGGTACGGCCACGAGGGTCGCGGACGTACGTGCGCAGGTTCGTCTCGGGGAAGGTGGACAGCCACGGGAAGGCGGGCAGGCCGGGAAACCGGACGCCTCGCATGAGAAAGGGCGTGAGCCCGACCCACGCCGCCCCGTCGAAGGTCTCCACCGTGAGGCCGCCCGGCACCAGAGCCTGCACGTACGCGGGCGGATAGCGCCAGTGGATGAAGGTGATCTCCGACCAACGGTGGTACATCACTGGCCGGTGGACGCGGGGCGACGGTGGAGCTCGCACCCTGGACCTCTGCCCTCGTCGTGCGGGCGGGAACAGGCTGTCAGGCTCGCGCGCCCGGGGCGAGCGGCCGGACGTCGATCCGCCCGGAGTCGCACGCCATCGCCGTGAACGGGATCTCCAGGTGGGCCACCTCGTCCGGAGGGATGATCATCAGGCGGGCCGAGGTCGGGCATCGCTTCTCGGCTCCGGTCTGCACCATCACCCAGTGCAGCCGGGCGTGGGCGGAGGCCTTCGGCTTCAGCACCACCCGTTGGGGCCGGACGTTCTCCCTGCGCACCCGCGTACGCATGGCGTCGCCGTTGCCGTCGAACATGACCAGCCCGACGAAGCCGTACACCCAGCAGCTCTGGGCGGAGGTGTTGGTCAGCACCAGCGGCGCGTACACGTTTCCCGCCCCTGGATCCTGCCGCCCGAGGTGCGCCGAGAGGGCTTCGGTACGGCAGCGCCCCGGCGCCGACCCTTCTCCGCGGGCGGAGGCCGCCGCGAGGCCGACGTTCGTGGTCGCCGGGCCCTGCGCACTGACCGCGGTGGCCTCACCGGACGCCGGGAGGCCGCAGACGGCCAAGGTCAGCAGTGCGCTCGCCGTCATCGCCGATCCGGCACGTTTGAATCGCTGCATGCTCTGTTGGATGAGCCTCACGCGTGTTTTGTTGGCACGCCGTCACGGTGGTCGCTTGGAGCTTTCCTTAGCACCGCCAACGCCTCGGGCTACGACCTGGTGTACCTGAGCTTCACCGACCGGTCGCAGGCCGGCTCGGCGACCCACTGCTACCTGGACCGCACCCCGATCGGCACCGGCTACCGGGCCGCGCCGCAGAACCTGTGGTATCTCGTCTGCCCAGCTCCACCTGCTGACCCCGCTGGGGAAGGAGGCCCGCGGTGCGGCGCGACCCGCCGCGCCGCACCCCGGCCGGCCCACGTCGATGTCCTAAACTACGGCCATGATCGCCACCGGGGAGTCGTCCGGCGCACAGCCGCTGACATTGGCGGAGCTGGCCCGGCTCGCCGGTGTGTCCGCCGCGACCGTCTCCAAAGTGGTCAACGGCCGCTCCGCGGTGGCGCCCGAGACGCGCGCGCTGGTCGAGGGCCTCATCCGCGAGCACGGCTACCGCAGGCAGCGGCGGCGCGTCGACC
The DNA here is from genome assembly GCF_053603495.1 of Nonomuraea sp. NPDC004186. Taxonomy (NCBI): domain Bacteria; kingdom Bacillati; phylum Actinomycetota; class Actinomycetes; order Streptosporangiales; family Streptosporangiaceae; genus Nonomuraea; species Nonomuraea sp. NPDC004186. The sequence goes on from NZ_JBSGFQ010000149.1 coordinate 7,369, forward strand.
CGGCCGCCGCGGTGGAGCTGGTCTTCCACGAACTCGCGGGCGAATACCCGACGGAGATCATCAGGGGAGTCGGGCAGGTGGCGCGCGAGCACCAGCTGACCGTGTCGGTCTCCGAGCTGCAGGGCAGCCACATCCCCGAGAGCGACTGGCTCGAAGGCGTGCTCAGCCACCGACCGACCGGCGTCATCGCGGTCTTCTCCGGCCTGACCGAGCTCCAGCGGGAGCGGCTGGCCCGCCGCGAGATCCCCCTCGTCCTCCTCGATCCGACCGGCGACCCCGGTCACCGGGTGCCGTCCGTGGGCGCGGGCAACTGGACCGGTGGGCTCTCGGCCACCCGGCACTTACTGGAGCTCGGACACCGCCGGATCGCCGTCATCACCGGCCCCGACCACGCCCTGTCGAGCCGGGCGCGGCTCGACGGCTACCGCGCCGCCCTGGACACCGAGCGCGTGCCCGTGGACCCGGAGCTGATCTGCCGGGGCGACTTCCAGATCGAGGACGGCCTGGCCTGCACCCATCGGCTGCTGCGCCTGCCCGACCCGCCCACCGCCATCTTCACCTGCAACGACGGCGAGGCCTTGGGCGTCTACCGCGCGGCTCACGAGCTCGGGCTGCGCATCCCGGACGACCTCAGCGTCGTGGGCTTCGACGACCTGCCCTCCATCCGCTGGGCCGTCCCGCCGCTGACCACGATCCGCCAGCCGCTCACCGAGATGGCGATCGCTGCCACCAGAATGGTCGTGGCACTCGCCCAGGGCACATCGCTGCCGCAGCACCGCGTCGAATTCGCCACGGAGCTCATCGTCCGCGGCAGCACCGCTCCGCCGAAGCGTCGGTGACGGTCGGCGCGGGGTGAAGGTCTTCAAGGTGGGCCACGGCCGCCGTCGCCGCGCTGCTGGCCGCGGCGGGCACCCAGGTACTGGGGGAGCCGTCACCGTGAAGCGGTTCGAACCGGCGACACCGTGAGGCGCCGTCCCCAGGTCGGCCTCGGTCGGCCTGGGGACGGCGCGCCCGTTCGCTCAGCCCTTCGACCGGCCCTGGAGGTCGGCGCCGGCGCTGGTGGCGGCGCGCTTGGTGGTGGCCGCCGCGCGGGTGTCGGGGCCGGGCAGGTCGGAGGTGAAGCCGTAGACGACGGTCGCCGTGGCGATGGCGCCGGTGTTCAGCGCGAGCGCCTTGTCGTTGATGTTGGCGATGGTGTCGCAGGCCTGGTGGTAGCAGGGGTCGTACGGTTCGCCGGCGGTGCCGCCGAACAGCGCGGCCTCTTCGGCGGTCTTGATGCCCTCGGCGCCGGTGAACAGGCCACCCGCCGGGATGCCGGTCGCGATGAACGGTCCGTAGTCGGAGCGGCCGTCGAAGTCGGTCCCGTTGTGGCCCTGGCGCAGCGTGTCGAAGTACTTCTCGAAGAGCTTCTCGATCTCGTCGGATCCGGGCGGGCCGGCGGGGGAGCCGACGGCGTCGCTGTTGTCACCGTCATAGATCTTGAACGCGTAGTTGGTGGAGGCGATCATGTCGTAGTTGAGGTACAGCTTGATCTTGGCCAGGTCGGCGGCCGGCAGGGTGTCCACGTAGTCGGTGGAGCCGAGCAGGCCCAGCTCTTCGGCGCTCCACCAGGCGAAGCGCAGCTTGTTGCGGGTGGGGACCTTGCCGAGCGCCTCGGCCACCGCGAGCGTGGCGGCGCTGCCGGAGCCGTCGTCGTTGATGCCCGGCCCGGCCGGTACGGAGTCGAGGTGGGCGCCGGACATGACGACCTTGTTCGGGTCGCCCCACTTGGAGTCGGCGATCACGTTGTGGGTGGTACGGATCTCGCTGATGGTGTCGGTCTTGAGATGCACCACGCTGGTGGCCGAGGCCAGTTCCTGGCCGACGGCGAAGCTGGCGCCCAGGACGGGGATCGACACGGGCTCGCCGAGGTTGCCGAGCAGGGTGTCGGTACGGCCGGGCTGGCCCTCGTTGAAGATGATCGCGGCGGCGGCTCCGGCGGCCTGGGCGTTCTGCGCCTTGACGACGAAGTTGCAGGTGCCGCGCTGGAGCAGGGCGATGTTGCCGGGCGTGAAGCCGGCGAAGTCGGAGGCCTCGCAGCCGGAGCTCGAGCTGCTGGGCGTCGGGCCGGGCGGCAGGACCAGGTCGACGTTCTGCAGGGTCCCGGTCACCTCACCGGAGCCGGAGTAGCTCATGGTGGCGAACTCGCCGACGGAGGAGCCGTCGGGCGGGGTCGGGGCGAAGACCCGCGGGTTGGGGGAGGTCCGCTCCAGCAGGGCGGTCGACTTCTCCTCGAAGAAGGCGAAGTCGAACGGCTGCACGGTCACGGTGTAGCCGGCCTTCTTGAGCTTGCTGACGACGTAGTCGCGCGAGGCCGCGTGCCCGCTCGTGCCGGCCGCCCGGTTGCCGCCGTTGGCGTTGGCGATCGTCTGCAGGGCCTGCAGATGCTTCTTGACGGCGGGCGCGGTGATGGAGTCGATCAGCTTCTTCTGCGCCGCGTTCGGTCCCGGGTCCGCCTGCGCCGCGGCGGGGACGAGCGAGAGAGGTAAGGCGAGCGCCGCTGTCATGGTGAGGACGCGGTACGCACCTCGGCGCGAGGTGATGCGCATATGAGCTCCTTTGACTCGCAGGAATCGGTGCATTCTGCCCGAATCGGCGGCATAGGAGAACGTAGACCGCCAAACCCGCCCTCGGGAAGACCCGAATCGCACAGCCGCCGGTCTCCGACTGTTCTTCTCGAGGCCGGGGATCCGTTGATGGCGCGTCACGTGTGATGGATGGACTCGTGCGGACATATAGCGCCCTTTTGAGAGGAACTATCCTCGATGTCCGCTTCTCCAGAGAACGAGCTCGTGACACGACGGCGGTTGCTCGCCGTCACCGGCGGACTGGTCGGCGCGGTCGCCGTCGGCGGCCTGACCGGTCCGGCCTGGGCCGACGACCGGCGCCCCGGCGGGAGCCGCCGGCGCTGGCTGCCCGGCGACCACCATGTGCACAGCGAGTTCAGCGTGGGGTACGACAACTCCACCACCCCGCCCAAGCCGATCATCGGCGGGGACGCGATCTACCCGTTGTCGGTCAACGCCACGCACGCGCAGCAGTTCGGGCTCGCCTGGATCGTGTCGACCGACCACGGTGGCCCGCTGCACTCCAAGCTGGACGCGGAGCAGAGGTACCCGAGCCTGCTGGAGGCGCGCCGGTCCGTGCCGCGGGTGCTGCAGTTCTACGGCATGGAGCTGGACACGCCCGCGGCCGACCACTCCAGCCTGATCATCCCGAAGGTGTCCTCCGAGCGCGACATCCTGTTCCAGCTGGAGAGCCGCTTCTCCAAGCGTGACCCGTTCCCCGCGGACCCGACGTTCGACACCGAGCAGAAGATGCTGGAGGCGCTGCGCGTGATGCGGCAGCTCCCGCACAAGCCGCTGCTGTTCGCGAACCACCCCGCCCGCTCCGCCTCCGGGCTGGGCGTCTACGGCCAGGACACCCCGGCGGAGTTCCGCAACTGGAACGACACCGCGCCGGAGATCGCGCACGGCTTCGAGGGCGCCCCCGGCCACCAGGCCGGCACGCTCAGGAAGGACGGCAGCATCGACCCGGACGGCGAGCGCGGCGGCTACGGCAACTACCCCACGATGGGTGGTTTCGACCAGATGACCGCCCGGCTCGGCGGCCTGTGGGACTCGCTGCTCGGCGAGGGGCGCCGCTGGTGGATCACCTCCACGTCCGATTCCCACCGGCACTACAGCGACGGCGGCAGCGACTTCTGGCCGGGCGAGTACTCCAAGACGTACGTGCACGCCGGCTGGGACTACGCCGACATCCTCGACGGTCTGCGCAGCGGCCGGATCTTCGTCGTCATCGGCGACCTGATCGACCAGCTCGACCTCACGGTCTCCCGCGCCGGCCAGGCGCAGGGCCAGGCCGAGGGCAACACCGTCAGCGTCGGCGAGACCCTCACGCTGCGCGGCAACGACCGTGACGCCGAGGTCGAGGTCCGCTTCCGCGTGCCGCGTACCGCCAACGCCAAGAGCGAGCGCCCGCAGGTGAAGCGGGTCGACATCATCACCGGCCGGGTCACCGGCCCGGCCAAGGACCGCTCCTCCGACACCAACCCCACCACCAAGGTCGAGGCCCGCTACGGCGCCGGCCAGTGGCGGCGCGACGGTGACGAGATCGTCGTCCGTCACACGGTGCGCGACATCGACGGCCCCATGTACGTCCGCGTCCGCGGCACCAACACCGACGAGCTCGAGCCCCAGCCCGACCCGAAGGGTTCCGACCCGTGGGCCGACCTGTGGTTCTACTCCAACCCGGTGTTCATCGAGCGCTGACGCCAAGCTGGGATGACCGGGCGCGGCGCGGCGCCCGGTCATCCCGCCACCGTCCTCGACCCCCGTCGTCAGAGGGTGACGCAGACCGGAGGCGCGACCAGTCAGACGATCACGGCGCGGATCCGTCCCGCTCGCCCAGCGCCTCCCGCAAGGCGGCGGCCACCTCCGGCGTCACCGTGCCGACGAAGCGCTGCACGGCCGCCGAGACGTCGCCCGCCTCGTCCAGCGCGGCCCGCATGGCCTCGGCGACGAACGCGTCCTTGCCGGCGGTGGCCTTGTAGAGGTGCGCCCGGCCGACGCGCTCGCGGGAGACCATGCCCTTGTGGGAAAGCCGCATCAGGACGGTCAGCACCGTCGTGGTGGCCGGCCGCGACGGCAGGCGGGCCGCGAGGACGTGGGCGAACATGCCGTCCGGATGCTCCCACAGAGCTTCCATGACCGATCGCTCCAGGTTGCCCAGCCGCACCGTCGCCCCCTGCCGTGTCCTGCGCCGGCTAGCAGATTACCGCCCCTATGCCGCCTGCGGCCGGTCGCCGAGCACGGCGGTCCGGCCGCCGGGGGAGAGCCGGCCGCGCCGGTCCAGCCGTCTGACGGCCGCGGCGGAGGCCAGCCCCGCGACGGCCAGGAGCAGCCACGGCAGGCCGGCCCACCCCGTGGAGCGGGCCGTGTCGACCAGAGCGCCGGCCACGAGGTTGCCGGCCAGGATCCCCAGCCCGGACAGCAGGTTGTACAGCCCGTAATAGGTGCCGATCAGCCGATCTCCCGCCATGTCGGCGATGGTGGCCATCTCGAACGGGAAGGCGACCAGCGTGCCCAGGGTGAGCAGGAGCACGCACATCACGACGGGCACCATCGCCCACACCGGCGCGAGAGCCGGCTGGGCGAGCGCCGCGGGCGGCAGGAAGGCGACCCCCATGAGCGCCAGGCCGCGGCTGATCGCCTGGCCGCGCGTCCACCGGGCCGAGCTCCAGGCGGTCAGGCGGACCTGGCCGGCGATGCCGAGCAGCGCCGAGAGGGCGTACAGGGCCATCACCCCCGCCTCGCCGCCGCCGAGGCGCTGCACCTCGAGCGGCAGGGCCAGATACATCTGGTACGACAGCGCGTACGAGGCGATCATCGCCGCGGCGAAGGAGACGAACGCCCGGTCTCCGAACGCCCGCCGCCACTCCCGCAGCACCGGCTGCCGCTCCTCCGGCACGGGAGCACGCCGGGCCGGAAGGCACAGCCCTTGAAGGACGGTCAGCACCGCGAAGATCGCCGCGGCGGACAGGCACACGGCGGTGAACCCCGTGTGCAGCAGGGCGAGGCCGGCCAGCGGGCCCAGCAGGATGCCGCCCTGGTAGAAGACGTTGAACACGGCGAAGGCGGCGACCTTGCGCTCCCCGGCCGCGCAGGCCAGATAGGCCCGTGCGGCCGGGTTGAACAGCGCGCCCGCGAAGCCCGTCACGGCGGCGGCCAGGACCAGCAGGGGCAGCGAGGTGGTCAGCCCGAACAGGGCGAATCCGACGGTCCGCAGCGCGCACCCGAGCATGATCATCGGCTTGTGGCCGAGCCGGTCGGCCAGGGTGCCGCCGATCAGGAACATGCCTTGCTGGCTCATGTTCCGCAGGCCCAGGATCAGCCCGATCGTCCAGGCGGCCAGGCCGGCGCCGGCCGAGAGGTGCTGGGCGAGGTAGGGCATGAGCGTGTAGAAGCCGAGGTTGATGCCCGCCTGGTTGATCTGCAGGAGCTGGACCGGCCGGTCGAAGGAGCGGAACTGCCGCAGCGTGTCCCTCATCGCCGGCCTGCCAGGGGGTCGGTCACGGTGGCGCAGCGCGTCCAGCGGTGCACCTCCCGCTCGGCCGGCTCGCGCAGGAGGTCGGGCTCCTCGGCCGGGACCGTGCCGAGCAGGCCGTTGGCGTGGCAGTAGTCGTCGTCGAAGATGCTGTTCCAGTAGCGCCACGGCCCGTCGGGGAAGACCGCCACGACGGTCTGGTCAGGCGCGGTGCGGGCCAGCCAGCGGGCCACCAGGGTGACCGCGCCCGTGCTCCAGCCGCCCGAGACGTAGTGACCGGCGGCCAGGGCTCGGCAGGCCCAGACCGCTTCGGCCGGGCTGACCCAGTGCACCTCGCTGAAGGCGTCGTAGGCGACGTTGCGGGGATGGATGCTGGAGCCGAGCCCGCGCATCAGGCGGGGCCGGGCGGGCTGGCCGAAGATGGTCGAGCCGACGGTGTCGACGCCGACCAGCTTCAGCCGCGGGAAATGGCGGCGGAGCACGCCGTGGATGCCGGCGCTGTGCCCGCCGGTGCCGACGGAGCACACCAGCGTGTCGATGTGCGGCAACCGGCCCAGCAACTCGTGGGCGAGCCCCGCGTAGGCGTCGGCGTTGTCCGGGTTGTTGTACTGGTCGGGGCAGTAGGAGCCGGGAATGTCGGCCAGCAGGCGCCGCACCCGTTCCCGGCGGGCCTCCTGCCAGCCGCCGGCCGGGTGCGGCTCGCGGACGATCTCGAGGCGTACGCCGTAGGAGGAGAGCAGCCGGCACATGAGCGGCTCCATGCCGGGGTCGCCCACCAGCACGACCGGATGGCCGAAGACGATCCCGGCCAGGGCCAGGCCGAGCCCCAGGGTGCCGCTGGTGGACTCGATGATCGTGGCCCCCGGCCGGAGGTCCCCTCGGGCCCTGGCCTGGCGCACCATGTGCAGGGCCGGCCGGTCCTTGATGCCGCCCGGATTGAACCCTTCCAGCTTGGCCCAGAACCCTCCTCCCGGTACGAACGGCTCGGAGATGAATGCCAGCGGCGTATTGCCGACGGCGAGGGAAAGCGACGAGAAACCGGTGGGCGACGTCTTCTGCGGACGCGCAAAAGTAGCTGGTGATGACATTGGTGAAATCCCCGAAGTGAATGGCGCGATTCGCGGTATGACCGAATGGCCGCGAATCCGACGGACATGGACGGCTGATGGAAGTCGCGGTCCTATATGCGCATCACGCAGAGATTTTCCAGATACGGCGCGGCGGTCCCGGCGGCGCGCGCCGGGACTGTCGTGGCCGCCGCGGCGGCCTGCGCCGACGGGACGGACGAGGCCGTGGACATCGCCGCGAAGATCGGCGTGTCGGCCGGGTTGGTCGCCGAGCAGTCCTGCTCGGTGCCGTGCTGGTGGCGCGGCGGCAGCTCGCGGTGCAGGCATCGCGCGCTGTAGACGGCGGTGTTCTTCAGATCGACGCTGTGCGCGACCGGCTCCGACAGCTCCACGGCCGCGCACGCGCCGCCATGGGCGAACACCACGCCGATGAGCAGCACGAGCGCGAGCACCGCATGCGCCGCCGGCCAGCCGGGCGGACGGCGGGAACGGGTGGTCCGTGTCGTGAGCATCACCGGTGATAATGCCCGCGAGGCCGCCGGCCGCGCCCGGAGAATTCAAAGATTCCGGTAAAGCCGTAAGGCGCTTTATGGAGAGTGCGGGGCAATCCGCCGCACCTGCTGCCGACACGGGGAAATGAACCCGCAGTTTTCCGCGACCGACGCCACACTGGGGATTCGCGTGTCCCATTGATGCCAGGTGGTGAAGCCGTCCATGACCGTGTCGAGACGCCGGGTCGTCGCCGGACTCGGTGCGCTGGCCGCCGCTCCGGTCGCCGCCGGACCGCCGGCCGTCCGGCGCGGCGTCACCGCCGAGCGGCTGGCCCGGGACGAGGATTTCTGGGCCGCCGTCGCCCGCCGGTTCCGGGTGAACCCGGACTTCGTCAACCTGGAGAACGGCTACTACGGCGTCATGCCGGAGCCCGTACGGCAGGCGTACCACCGCAACGTGGACCTGCTCAACGAGCGGAACTCGCACCTGCTGCGCACCACGTACAAGGCCGGCGCCGACAAGATCCGCGATCGCCTCGCGGGCATGCTCGGCGTCACCAGGGACGAGATCGCGCTCACCCGGGGCGGCACCGAGGCCCTGCAGAACCTGATCTCCGGCTACCGCCTCCTGCGTCCCGGAGATCAGGTGATGTACGCCGACCTGGACTATCACAGCGGCCAGTACGCCATGAACTGGCTGAAGGACCGGCGTGGAGCCGAGGTCGCGCGGATCGTCATGCCCGAGCCCGCGACCTGCCAGGCGGTGCTGGACACCTACGAGCGCGCCCTGCGCGAGCACCCGAAGACGAAGCTGCTCCTGCTCAGCCACATGAACAACCGCACCGGCCTGGTCACGCCGGTGCGCCGGATCGTCTCCATGGCCCGCGACCGGGGCGTCGACGTGATCGTGGACGCCGCGCACTCCTGGGGGCAGCTCGACTTCACCCTCCCCGACCTCGACGCCGACTTCGCCGTCTTCTCGCTGCACAAGTGGATGGGCGCGCCGCTGGGCGCCGGGTTCCTCTACGTCCGCGAGCAGCGCCTGGGCGACATCGACCCGCTCTACGCCGACGAGACCTACACCGCCGCCGACATCCGCTCGCGCGTCCACTCCGGCACCATGAACGTCGCGCCCTTCCTCACCGTCGACGCCGCCCTGGACTTCCACGACGCCCTCGGGGCGCAGGTGAAGCAGGCCCGGCTGCGGTTCCTGCGCGACCGCTGGGTGCGCCCGCTCCGCGACGTCCCGAACGTGGAGATCCTCACCCCGGACGAGCCCGGCATGTACGGCGCCATCACCGCCTTCCGCCTGCGCGGGCTCACCACGGAGGCCGGCAACATCGCCATCGCCGACCGCCTGATGCGCGACCATCGGATCTTCACCGTCGCCCGGACGGGCATGGCGGGCGGTGGCGGCGTCCGCGTCACGCCTGCCCTGTTCACGTCCGCGGCTGACATCGACCGGCTCGCGGCCGCACTGCGCGACCTCCGCGCACCCTGACCTGCCGGCCCGCCTGTCCGATCCGAACCGGCTCGCCGGACGGCGGCCTGTGCGACGGCCGGAGGCGTCGGACGCGCCGTTTCGAGGACGCGCCGTTTCGAGGACGCGCCGTTACGAGGACCCGCCGTTTCGAGGGCTCGCCGTTACGAGGAGCGGCCTGACGGCTTCCGCCGGCCCTGGGCGAGGATCAGGCCGGCCACGCCGGCGGGGTCGTCGGGCATGGGGACATGCCCGCTGCCGGCCAGCCTGACGTGGCGGGCGGCGGGGAGCAGCCTCCGCGCCCGGCGGGCCTGGCCGCCGATGAGCAGCAGGTCCCGGGTGCCCCAGGCCATCGTGATCGCCTCCTGATCGATGCCGCGGCCGCTGCCGAAGAGGTAGCGCCTGCTGTACGGCAGGATCGCCCGCACCCCCGGGGCGTCGGCGAAGGCGCGCATGGTGCGCAGGGTCTCGTCCGCGCTGAGCCGGAGGGGGTGGGCGACGTACAGGCCCATCATCGTGGCGCGTACCACGCTGCGGCGCACCAGCGCGGGCAGCAGCGGGGCGAGCAGGCGGGCCAGGCCACGGGAGCCGCGCAACGCCGCCACGACGTAGGCGACCTCCAGGCGCGACCAGAAGCCGATCGGCGCCAGCGCGACCACGCCTCGGGCCCGGCCCCGGCGCGCCAGTTCCAGCGCGATCGCGCCGCCCAGGGAATTGCCGGCGATCAGCGGGGAATCGAGGTGGAGCTCGTCCAGCAGGCGTTCCACGCGATCGGTCAGCTCGATGACCCCGAGGGGGCCGCCGCCGTGGGAAAGCGGCGAGCCGCCGTGGCCGGGAAGGTCGGCCAGCACGAGCTCATGGTGAGGCGTCAGCCGATCCGTCACCGGATCCCAGCCGTGGCGGTCGTGCCCGATGCCGTGCAACAGCACCACCGGCGGCCCTTCCCCTCGCCGTTCGAAGGCGAGCTGTCCCGCGTGGCCGGTCGTCATGGCGCCCCTCCTGGAATATGTTCGGCACCGTTCGAGGATCATAACCTGAACATTGATGTTCAAGTTAGCGTGCGGGCTGCCGGGAAGGGTAGCCGGATACGGATCCTCGTCCTGAACCGGGCACGACAAGATAGAAAGGCGACCTCATGGCCGACAACCTCACCGTGAGCGTTCTGGGCACCGGGATCATGGGGGCCGCGATGGCCCGCAACCTCGCCCGCGCGGGCCACGCCGTCCGCGCCTGGAATCGCTCCAAGGACAAGGCCGAACCGCTGGCCGCCGAGGGGGTGCACGTCGCCGGCACCCCCGCCGACGCCGTGCGCGACGCCGACGTCGTCCTCACCATGCTCTACGACGGTGCCGCCGTGCTGGAGGTGATGCGGCAGGCCGCGCCCGCCCTGCGCCCCGGCGCCGCCTGGGTGCAGTCGACCACCGCGGGCCTCGACGCGATCGGCGAGATGGCCGCCTTCGCCCGCGAGCACGGGCTGGTCTTCTACGACGCGCCCGTCCTCGGCACCCGCCAGCCCGCGGAGGCCGGGCAGCTGCTCGTCCTGGCGGCGGGACCCGGCGAGGGCCGGCAGAGCGTGACACCGGTGTTCGACGCCGTCGGCGCCCGCACCGTGTGGACCGGCGAGGACGGAGCGGCCGCCGGCGCCACCCGGCTCAAGCTCGTGGCCAACAGCTGGGTCCTCGCCGCCACCAACGCGGCCGGCGAGGTCCTGGCCCTGGCCAAGGCGCTCGGCGTGGACCCGCAGAGCTTCTTCGACGCCATCGAGGGCGGCCCTCTGGACATGGGCTACCTGCGCGTCAAGGCCGGCCTGGTGCTGGAGGGCCGCCTCACACCGCCCAGCTTCGCGGTCACCACCGCCGCCAAGGACGCCCACCTGATCGTCGAGGCGGGGGAGCAGCACGGCGTCCGCCTCGACGTCGCCGCCGCGGGGGCCGCGCGCTTCGACCGCGCCGCCGCCCAGGGCCACGGCGACGAGGACATGGCCGCCGCCTACTACGCCAGCTTCGACGACGATCCCGCTACCGCCTGAGCGTCCCCGACCACCGACCCCGTGCGTTCCCGCGGCGGCGGCCGGGCGCTTCGCCACCGTCGGCGACAGCCTGGCGGCGGGCACCGGCGACCCGAGCCCCGGATGCGCCGGCCTGGGGTGGCCCGATCGCGTCGCGGACGTGCTGCGCCGGATCCATCCCGATCTGGCCTACCTGAAGGCCGCCGAAGTCGGCGCGACCGCCTCGCGGACGGTGCGGACGCAGCTGGACCGGCTCGGCGAGTTCGGCTCCGACCTGGTCCACGTGTCCTGCGGGGCGAACGACCTGTTCAGGCCCGACCCCGACTACGCGGCCGTCGAGACCTCGACGGGGCGGGCGTTCGAGCCGGGCAGGCGGTGCTGGCCGCCGAGATCGTCAAGGGCCTCGCCCGCCTGCTCGGAGCGCAGGCGCCGTCCCTCAGAGCCTGGCGCTGATGATCGGCGCCAGGCGATCGGCGATGACCACGTGGCCGCTGTCGTTCGGGTGGACGTTGTCGGACATGTTGGCGCTGGTCAGCCAGCCCTCGGTGGGGACGTAGTAGACCTTGGCGTCGCCCGCGGAGTTGCGGGCGGTGACCGCGGCCCGGGTCTGCGTGGCGTACCGCTTCGTGAAGGTCTCCAGCGCGAAGATCGCCGCCCCGGGGTAGGCCGCCCGCACCTCCTGCAGCAGGTGGGTGTAGGACGCCTGGAAAGTGGTGGTGCTCACGCCGTGCCCCACGTCGTTGGTGCCCAAGTTGATCACGACCGCGTTGGCCTGGTAGCGGGAGAAGTTCCAGTCCGGGGTGGCGGCGTTGGGGTTGAGCTTGGGGAAGCGCGCCTCCAGGCCGACGCAGCCGTCCGCGGTCGCCACCAGGCAGGCGCCGCCCTGGGCGATCTGGGTGTGCCGGGCCCCGAGGCGCTCGCCGATGAGCCAGCCGTACGCGGTCAGGGCGTTCTTGGAGGTGGTCGTGCCGACGGTGATGGAGTCGCCGACGAACTCGATCAGCTTGGACGGGGGCGCGATCGCGTACGTCGTGGCCCCGGGGTCGAGCACGAGGCCCTGGAAGACGGCGTCACCGTGGTAGGACCCGGCGACGACCCGGTAGGAGACGCGTAAGGTGTGGTTCCCCGCGGCCAGGGGCGTGGGGGTGAGGTTGACCGAGCCGCGTACGTTCTGGATGTAGACCCACGCGCCGCCGTCGACGCTGTAGTACAGGTCGATGGTGTTGCGCTGGTTCAGCCTGACCGTCCTGCCGGTGAAACCGGTGGTGAGGTAGGCGCCCGCCCAGTACGGCACGTACGCGGTGGAGGCGGTGGTGTCCCACCGCCCGGTGAAGGAGATGTTGGTGTCGGTGGGGGAGCCGTCGCCCGTCGCCGCCTCGGCCCGCGGCGTGACCGCTGTGACCAGGGCGATGACGAGCGTGCTGAGCAGCAGCCGTGTCCTCATCGGAGTCCGATCCTGGGGGCGACGATGGGTGCGAGCCGGTCGGCGACCGTGATGGCCGGCAGAGGGCTTGCGCACCAGTGGACTCTCGGTCATGAACGACCGTCAACGAGATCGTTCGCGCGGCGCGTTTCCGGGCAGGTCAGTGGCGCGTACCCGGTGAAAGGTTCATGCCTTCAGAGAGGCTGGCAAACCGGGCACCAGACGGTCGTACGGCCGGCGATCCGGCAGCGGGACAGGGGTGTGCCGCAGCGCGGGCAGGGACCGCCGGGCTCGTCGCGCGCGCCGGTCAGCCAGGTGTCACGTGCGGGCACGCATCCGGCCTTGATCGACACGCGCAGGACCCGGCGCATCGCCCCGTACAAGGCGGCGCGTGCGGCCTCGTCCAGAGCTGCCACGGCACGCCGGGGATCGACGCCGGCGTGCCAGCAGATCTCGTCGGCGAGCAGGTTGCCCAGGCCGGCGAGGAACGTTTGGTCGATCAGCGCCGGCTTGAGCCGTCCCCGGCGACCCGACAGCAGTCTGGCGAAACACGCGTACGACACCTCGCGCGCGTCCGGGCCGAGGCCGCCGAGCACCCGCTCGGCCTGGGCCTCGTCGGCGGCGAGGCGGATGCCCTGGAGTTTGCGCATGTCCCGGTAGCGCAGCTCCCCGTCGTCGAACTGCCAGACGACCCGGTCATGCCGGTGCCACGGCTCCTCGGGGGAGTGCCAGGACAGCGAGCCGGTCATGCCGAAGTGCAGCATCAGCACCGGCCCGCCGGCGGGCGCGATCAGCCACTTGCCGTGCCGCCGCGGCCGCTCGAACCGGTGTCCGCGCAGCGCGGCGGCCAGCCGCCGGGCGCCGATGCCGCGCAGGACCCCGGGGTCGCGAACGCGCACGGCCCTGATCGGCTCGCCGGTGTGCTCCGACAGCACCTGGCGGAAGCCCTCCACGTCGGGGAGTTCCGGCATGGGGAAACCCTGCCCACCAGGGCCGCCTACTTGCTCAGATCGTGACGGCGAGCTTGCCGACGGTGCCGGCGGTGAAGTCGGAGACCGCGCGCGGCGCCTCGGCCAGCGGGTAGGCGCGGGCCACCGGCACGCGCAGGCGTCCCTCGGCCGCGTCGGCGGCGAGCCGGGCCAGGGTGTCCGGGTTCGGGTCGGCCATCACCGCCGTGGCCTTGAGGTCGCGGCCTGGTTCGTCGGGCACGTAGTGCAGGGTGGAGGCCAGCCGCCCGCCGTCGGCCAGCAGGGCGGCGACCGCCGGGCCGTCGCCCGCCAGGTGCAGCGCGGCGTCCACCCCGCCCGGCGCGATCGCGCCCACCTGCGCGGGCAGATCGGCGTGGTCGACGGCCCAGGTGGCGCCCAGTCCCGTGACGAAGGCGGCTTCGGCGCCGGGCCTGGCGGTGGCGATCACCCTGGCGCCGCGCGCGGCGGCCAGCTGGATGGCGAACGCGCCCACGCCGCCGGTCGCGCCCGAGATCAGGACGGTCTCGCCCGGTGCCGGGGCGACGGCGTCGACGGCGTCGATCGCGGCGGTCCCGGCCAGCCCCAGCACGCCCGCGCGGGTGTGGCCGAGCCCTTCGGGGATCCTGGCCAGGCCGTACTGCTCGCTCACCACCACGTATTCGGCGAAGCCGCCCTGGCCCAGGGTCGGGCGCATGACCACGCCGAACACGTCCGCACCCGGCGTCAGGCCGGTCACGCCCTCGCCGACGGCCGCCACGGTGCCGGCGAAGTCCTTGCCGAGCACGACCGGGAACTCGTAGTCGTACACGCCCTTGAGATAGCCGCCCAGCACGCCCAGGTCGAAACCGTTGACCGAGGAGGCCAGCACCCGGACCAGCACCTCGCCGGGACCCGGTTCCGGCACGGGCAGGTCGGCGGCGGCCAGGTCGGCGCCGAAGCCGGTGAAAGCCATGGCACGCATGATGATCACTCCGTTTCCGTGGAAGCTGTGGTGGCCTGCCGCCAGGAGGCGCGCAGGACGGCGCGGGCGACGGCCAGTTCGGCCTCGTCGCGCGGGGCGTAAAGCATCACGATCGTGTCGGGCCACTCGGGGCGCCGGCTGATCGGATGCGGCTCGATCCACCCGGCCCGTTCGAGCGGATCGATGAGCGGCGCGGGCACCGTGAGGTGCAGGAAACCCGAGCGGTGGATGTGGCCGAACTCGTCACGGCTGGGGTGCAGGAACGCCGCCCACGGCCCGGCGGGCTCGCGCAGCCGCAGCGCGAGTGAAGCGGGCTCGGACACCTGGCTGGGGCCGGTGAACACGCCCGCCAGCGCCTGCGCCTCCGCCACCAGGGCGGCCCTGATACGCGGCGGGGAGAACTGGTCGAGCTGGTCGTGCGGGATCTCCAGACCCGTGGTCCGCGGACGAGGGCCGGGCCGGGGTGGGGGATCGGTCAAGTCGATGCTCATCACAACAGCACTTTCTGTGCGCTGGTTACTTCTTGTGCGCGCATCGAGTCTGATCCAGAATGCCGTCATGACGGAAGAAGGCACTTTGACCCGCGTTAGGCACACCGATGTGCGTGAGACGGTCGGCGAGCACCACCCGTCCTGCCAGTTGCGCGACATCCTCGACCGCGTCGGGGACAAATGGAGCGTGCTGGTGATGGACCTGCTCGGCGGCGGCCCCAAGCGCTACTCCGAGCTGCAGCGCGCCATCGAGGGCATCTCCCAGCGCATGCTCACCCTCACCCTGCGCAGCCTGGAGCGGGACGGGCTGGTGGAGCGCACCGTCACCCCCACCTCGCCGCCCCGGGTGGACTACGACCTGACCCCGGTCGGCCGGACGCTGTCGTCCCAGGTGGCCGGGCTCATCGAATGGGCCGAGCGGCACCGCGAGTACGTGGCCGCCGCCCGCGTGCGCTACGACGCGTCCTGACCGGGCCCTGCGCCGCGCGCTGACGGGTGCCGCGGCCGGACCGCCGGGTCACCTGATGGCAGCGATCGCTCATCCGCGTTATCATCGCCATATGGCGATTGATGACGACGGTGGCCGCTGTGTCAGTACCGACATCGCCGCCGGGGTCCCTCCGGCGGCGGCGCTGTTCCACTCGCTGGCCGACGAGACCCGGCTGCGCATCGTGCAGCGCCTGGCCAGGGGCGAGGCGCGAGTGGTGGACCTGACGGCCGAGCTCGGGCTGGCCCAGTCCACGGTCTCCAAGCACCTGGCCTGCCTGCGCGACTGCGACCTGGTGGACTACCGGGCCGAAGGCCGCCAGTCGTTCTACTCCCTGACCCGGCCCGAGCTGATGGACCTGCTGGCCTCCGCCGAGCAGCTGCTGGCCGCCACGGGCCACGCGGTCACCCTGCGCCCCGCCCCGGTGGGGGAGGCCGGGTCGTGACCGCACAGAACCTGGGCCCGGCGCCGGCCCGGCGCGCCGTGCTCCGGCGCCGGATCCGGCTGCTGGTCGCCGCCACCATCACCTACAACGTGATCGAGGCCGTCGTCGCCATCACCGCGGGGACCATCGCCTCCTCCACGGCGCTCATCGGTTTCGGGCTGGACTCGGTCGTCGAGGTCGCCTCCGCCGCCGCGGTGGCCTGGCAGTTCTCCGCCGCCGACCACGAACGCCGCGAGCGGGCCGCGCTGCGCGTCATCGCGATCTCCTTCTTCGCCCTGGCCGCCTACGTCACCGTCGACGCCGTACGCGCCCTGCTCGGCGCGGGGGAGGCCGGACACTCCACCCCGGGTCTGATCCTGGCCGCCCTGTCCCTGGCCGTCATGCCGTTCCTGTCGTACGCCCAGCGCCGCGCCGGTCGTGAGCTGGGCTCGGCCTCGGCGGTGGCCGACTCCAAGCAGACCCTGCTGTGCACCTACCTGTCGGGGGTGCTCCTGGCCGGGCTCGCGCTCAACAGCGCCTTCGGCTGGTCCTGGGCCGACCCGATCGCCGCCCTGGTCATCGCCGCGGTCGCGGTCAAGGAAGGGCGCGACGCCTGGCGCGGAGACGCCTGCTGCGCCGTGCCCGCCGGCGCCGAGCCGGACGGCTGCGCCGCCGGTTGCTGCTCGCCGTCATAGGCGCGGCAAGCGATTTGGAGAAATGTTGACCCTGGTGGGCGCGTTGGCGTGACCGTGGGGGAAGGGGTTACGTATTCAAACCTCCACGCGGTATGGGGAAGGTGGTGTGGGACATGGCTGATAGTCCACTCCATCCGAAACTCGACATGGGTCAGCACCCGGACATAGCGGCCCTGCGAGCTCAATACGACATGGCTGCGCAGAGCCCGTCGGGGCAGTCCGTCAGCGGACTGACATTCCTGAGCGGTCTCTATCTCGCCATCTCGCCATGGGTGGTGGGATTCTTCGGGCGCTCGACCCTGACCGTCAACAATCTGATCACCGGTATCGCCCTGGCGCTGCTGGCGGCCGGGATAGCCTCGGCGTACGGCAGGATCCACGGGCTGGCATTTGTCGTACCGGTCATCGGAGTGTGGACGATCATCGCCCCGTGGGTGCTGCCGCCGCACACAGCCAGCGCCGGCACGATCATCAACAACGTCATCACGGGGATCGTCATCGTCGCATGCGGCCTGGCCTGCGTCATGCTGGGCTCGATGTCCCTACGTCGGCGTTGACGCCTCCGGGCGGACCGCCGGTCCGTACCGAGAAGCGGCACGCCGCCGACTGCGTCCCGTCTCCTGGAGGAGAAGGGGACGCAGTCGACTGTCCGGCACCTGTGAGTTATCCGAAAAGTGTGGATCCGACGCTTGAGCATGATCCATCCTTGGCCGTGCAAGACGGCCCCGCCGAGGCGGGGCCGTACCGTAAGGCAAGGGAGTTTCATGGCCAACCGATATCGGACGTTATTGGGGGCGGCGGCGGGCGTCGCCATGCTGGCGACAGCCGCTGTGGCCCCCGCGCAGGCGTCCGCCGTCGCCCCCGTCAGCGTGACGTTCGCCGCGGCGGAGGACGTGTTCGTCAGCCAGGCCGAGCCGGCCAAGAGCTTCGCGACCGCGACCTGGGTGAGCGTCTGCGGCACCGCGTGCGGCGGCGCCACCGCGGGGCAGCGCGCCGCCCTGACCCGCTTCAAGGTCGCCGGCATCCCGCAGGACGCCGGGGACGTCAAGGTCACGCTGGACGTGGTCTCGGCCAGAACGACGGACACCACCGTCTCCGTCCGCCCGGTGACGGGCGCCTGGACGGAGGCCGCCACCACCTGGAACACCCGTCCGGCGCTGAGCGCGCCGGTCATCGGCTCGCACACCGGCTTCACCGCCGGCGCGACGGCCAAGCTGGACGTCTCGTCGGCCGTCAAGGGTGACGGCACGTACGCGTTCGCCCTCACCGGGACCGACGCCACCACGACCGTCCTGATGTCCTCGCGCGAGAGCGGGGATCGGGGGCCGAAACTCACGGTCACCTATACGGAGGGCACCGGGGAAGAGCAGACCGGCGGGCCGCTGCCCTTCACCCTGGCGGGCACCGCGGCGCTGCGGGCCTCGGCCAAGAAGGTGTTCGCGCACTACTTCAGCCCCTATCCGATCTCCCTCGACAACCAGGCTCCGGCCGGCGACTACTACGCCAGGAACTACCTCAAGCCGGACGGCGAGAGCGGCAAGCACGCCGCCTACGGTGGGTTGCTGCGCGACCGGCCGCTGGGACGCGACCCGATCACGGGCGACTACGCGCTGGCCGACCTCAAGACCGAGGTGCGGCAGGCCATCGCCGCGGGCCTGGACGGCTTCACCGTCGACATCCTCTCCGTGACCAGCGCGCAGTGGACGCGGGTGCAGAACCTCGTCAAGGCGGCCGAGGCCGTGGACCCCGGCTTCAAGATCGTGCTCATGCCGGACATGAACGGCCTGTCCTCGGTGGACAGCCCCGCCTTCGCCACCGCCATGGCCAAGCTGGCCGCGTCGAAGTCGGTCTACCGGCTCGCCGACGACCGCCTCGTCGTCGCGCCGTTCAAGGCCGAAGGCCGCACCGCCGCCTGGTGGTCGGACTGGATGAAGACCATGGAGACGCAGCACGGCATCAAGGTCGCCCTGGTGCCCACGTTCGTCGACTTCAACAAGCACCGCGACGCCTTCGCCTCCATCAGCTACGGCTTCTCGAACTGGGGCAGCCGCAGCCCCGCGGCCAACGCGGCTCTGACGACGAACATCGACCGCGCGCACGGCATGGGCAAGATCTGGATGCAGCCGGTGTCCGTCCAGGACGAGCGTCCCAACCAGAGCATCTTCGACGAGGCGGGCAACACCGAGAACCTGCGGGCCACCTGGAAGGGGGCCATCGACGGCAAGGCGGAGTGGGTGCAGCTCACCACCTGGAACGACTACTCGGAGAACACCCAGTTCGCCCCTTCCAGGAACGCCGGCTGGACTTATCTCGACATCAGCGCCTATTACCTGACCTGCTACAAGCTCGGCTGCCCGAAGATCACCAACGACACGGCGTACCTGACCCACCGGGTCCAGCCGGTCGCGGCCGATCCGTCGTACGCGCAGACCAAGCTCATGAAGCTGCGTGACGGCAGCACCGCGGCCCGCGACACCGTCGAGGTGCTCACCATGCTGACCGCGGCGGGCAAGGTGTCGGTCACGATCGGCGGCACGACGCAGACCTACGACGCGCCCGCCGGGGTGTCCGCCAAGACGTTCCCGCTGAAGGCGGGCACCGCTTCGGCCTCGGTCACCAGGAGCTCGGCCGTGGTGGCGAAGGTGGTCTCGCCGTACGCGATCAGCGCGACGCCGTACGTGCAGGACCTGCACTACCGCGCGGCCGACCAGTGGGTCAGGGCGCTCAAGGCCGCCGGGATGACCGGCGTGATCCTCACCTGCAAGCACCACGACGGCTTCTGCCTGTGGCCGAG
>NZ_JBSGFQ010000150.1:0-26585 GCF_053603495.1 Nonomuraea sp. NPDC004186
TGCCCTGCGCCTGCCGAAAATCACGTCCATGCACGTCAGGCAGACCATGCATCGCATCCGAGGTCCGCTGCGAGCCATCCTGCCTGTGGACGCAACCGACCAGGCGATGGCTGCTCGGTGGTTGCTCGCGTGTACGCGATACAGCACGGCACGCGTCGGCACAGAACGAAACGACGACGGGGCTGATCCCAGCCACGACAATACAGAACAGCCAGAAGAATGGTTCGATATCGTTATGGGCTCATTATTTTAAATTAACTTCCAATTGCTATGATGGTTATACATATTTGTGAATTGCATTTAGCATCGGTGTTCCCGGCGAGGAAGAAAGGGAACGCCCCTCCATGCGCAACTCGCATCCCAGTCAGACTGCCATCATGGCCGCGGCCGCCCGTGCCGCCCACCTTGTCGTGGACAGCGAGCCGTTCATCCTCTGCGACACCCTGGCCGCCTCCCTGCTCGGCGACCGGGCCGAGGAACTGATCGGCTACCACCAAGCGCACGGCGATCACCCCGTACTCGCAGGGGCACGCGCCCAGGCCACCGCCCGCGGCCACTACGCCGAGCGCCGCGCCACAGAGCTGTTCCGCAACGGCCTGGAGCAGTACGTGGTGCTGGGCGCCGGGCTCGACACCTTCGCCTGCCGCCGTGCCCCGGCTGCCCGGCCAGTCCGCGTGATCGAGGTCGACCATCCCATCACCCAGCAGGGCAAACGCGACGCGATGGCCGCGGCCGGCATCGCTGTGCCCGATGGGCTGGCCTTCGCGCCGGTGGACTTCGAGTCCGACGATCTGATGGACGCCCTTCACAAAGCGGGGTTCGACCCCGGCAAGCCCGCCCTGGTCACCTGGCTCGGCGTGACCATGTACCTCACCCACGAGGCGATCGCCGCTACGTTGGCCGCCGTGGGTCGCATGGCGCCCGGCAGCGAACTGGTGATGGAGTACGCCGTGCCGGCCGCTCTGCGTGACGATCGAGGCAACGCCTACGCCCGGCTCCTGCTGCCCGCCGCTGCCGAGCGAGGCGAGCCATGGCTGTCTCTCTTTACTCCCGAAGAGCTCTCGGGCCTGCTCGAACGGCAAGGGCTGGAGGCGGTCGAGCACCTGCGGCAGGCCGATTGCCTCGTTCCCGCGCTGTGGCGGCGTTCGGACGCGCTGCGCTCCGGCGATCTGTGCCGCTTGGTCCGTGCCACCGTCCCCAGCACGACCTGAACCGGCCGAACTTCCGTACACCGCCGCGGCCTCGCCATGCCTACAACGCTGTCAGCGCCCCTTCTCGACCTACGTGTCACACCGAACCTCCAACAGGAGAGGATCCATCCCATGTCCGAGGCCACCTCCCACGCTGACGAGCTCCGCCGCTTCTTCGACGTCTTCGCCCAGGCAGGCGACGGTCTGGATGTGGACACTTTGGCGGGCTGCTTCGCCGAAGTGTTCCTGGCCGGGGACGCCGGCGGCGCCCGGCCCGTGCCCCGCGCCGCGTTCCTGCAGGCCCTGCCCAGACGCGCGCAGATGTTCGCCGATGCGGGCATTGGCCCGGCCGCCCTCGACACCCTGACCCACCAGCATCTCGACGACCGGTACGTGCTCGTCCGCACCGAATGGACCGCACCTCGCACCGCCGGCGGCGAACACGTCCACCTGTCATCGTCGTACCTGCTCCACCGGGACGCAGACGACACCTACCGCATCGTGGCCTACCTCAACCATCAAGGCCTGCCACTCTCCCAGGCCTGACCGCCACCGCTGCCATCCCCTACGAGCCCGAGACGACACGCGAAGGGCACCGAGCTTGGAGGCCCTCGAACGGATCGCCATCGCCCTGTCCGCTGCGGGATCGCCGCGAAACTGTTCATCACTGCCGAGACCTTGAGGACCTACGTGTCCGCCTTCTGATGGAGGGCCGCTGCATGGTCAGCGACCTGAACCGTTCCAGGTTGGTTGAAGGCCCTGAAGCCAGCATGATCGTGCCGGCGGAAGGGAGATTCTCACGCGATGCCAGCCCCAGGAAATACCCCGACGAACTTCGTGAGCGTGCGGTGCGGATGGTCTTTGAGGTCCCTGCGCCAGATCGCCATCTCCAGCACGTCCAGCGGCAGGTCGGCATGCAGATGGTCGGTCAGCCGCCAGCCCATGATGCCGAGCGCACGCTCGAGTGCCGAACCGCAGGTCAACAGCGCTGGCCAAGTTTCTGGCACTCACAGGGTGCGGCGTCGATGGCTGGTGTCGCAGAACGGAAACCTGCGGCTGCGTCTGCAGACGCACAACGCCACCAGGAACCGGTCGGACGTGACCACCGAGCCGTCTTCCAGATAGACCTCGACCGGCCCCTCGACCAGCATGGGCCCGCCGGGCACCATCGTGACTCTGCGCGCCTCAGGCTGCGTGCCGCCCCGTGGCGCATTCGGATTTGTCTGCACGGATGACCACCAGTTCCTCGTCGTTGTCCCCCGGTTGCAGCAGCCCCCGGGCCCTGAGGCTCTCCTCCCTCGCCCGCATGACAGGTCCGAAACGCTCCTGTTGCCTGGCCACCACCGACGCGGTCAGCCCCGCCTCGCCAAGCCGGCGCAACGACGCCTCGACACCGTTGAGCGCCGAATGCACCATCAGCAGCGATCCGCCATCCGCCAGGTGCGCGGGTGCCAGCGAGCAGATGCGGTCGAGAATCCCGCGCCCATCCAGCCCTCCGTCCCAGGCCCGCGCCCTGCCGTGGGCGGGCGGCGGCACGGCATTACCCGGTACGTAAGGAGGATTCGTCACGATGAGGTCGAACACCTCCCCAGCCAGCGGCGCGAACAGGTCGCCGTGCACCACCCGTACCTCGAGCCCCCGGATCAGCGTGTTGAACCTGGCGGCCAGCACCGCGCGCAGCGACCGGTCGACGGCGGTCACCCGGACGCCGTCCCGCTGCGCGGCGACCACGGCGATCACACCGGTTCCGGTGCCCACGTCGAGCACCCTGGCTCCCCGCGGGAGATGGATCAGCCGGAACGCGGCGGCCAACAGCGCCGTATCCCCCTGTGGCCGGTAAACGCCTGGCGGTCTCAGCAGGAACATCGCCACCACCTACCGTAAATCGGATACCGGAAACAGCAGCGAACTGCGGCCGGACCGCCAACGGCCCAGCACCAACTCGCCGAACCGCCCCTCCAGCCAGTCCGTCGCCTGCACGCCGAAGACCACGTCGGCTGCCAGCCCGGGCTCCCGATGCAGCAGGTCACCGATGACGTCACGTCGCAGCACCTGCTCGTGGACGGCGTCGGCCTCGATGTGCTCGGTGAAGAACAGCGGATCGACGCCCAGCCGGGTCAAGCCCTGCGCCATCCGCCTGGCGCTGGGCGCGGTGGTGATCTCGGCCGCCGCGAAGTGCCCGACCAGTGCTCCGCGCAGGCTGCGATGCAGGCCGAACAGCGACATCATGTTCACGACCGCCAGCATCTCGGCGGGCGCCATCTCCAGGTAGGCCCCGTAGGAGGAGTCGAGTCCGAGCTCGTCCATCAGGTCGGCGAACAACTGGGCGTGCATGCGCTCGGCCCGCCCGCCGCCGAACTCGTCGAACTCCACCGCCACCAGCGAGGCCTTCGCCTTGCCCTGCAGCCGGGGAATGGCCCAGGCGTGCGGGTCGGCCTCCTTGAGGTGGTAGATCGACCGATGGACGATGTACTCCCGCACCTGCCACAACTCGCCATCGTCGCGCAGATGGTGCGAAACCCCCTGCGCGTCGATCGGCTCGACCAGCAGCTCCTCCAGCACCGCGGTCACGTCGTCGCCCCCGGCGGTCCCGCCCTTGAGCGCCTCCAGGAACAACCCCTCCAGCTCGCCACGCATCCGCAACAGCTCAGGATCCCACTCCCGCTCGCCACTGACGCCGGCAAACCCGCGATAGTGCAGCTCGTAGCAGAGATACAGCGCGAGCTGCAGGTCGTCCCCGAGAGGGTCGGCCCTGCCCACGCGCGGCGCCGGTTCTCCGAATGTCAGCGCCGAAATCACCCCTGCAGACAGCGGCCCACGGGCTCGGGGTAGTTTCGGCTCCTTCATGCGCTCTCCCTGTACGTCCGCGGCCGCTGCTCCCACACGGTCTGACTGCTCAGCATCTCCAGCACCGCCCCCGGCCCTCTCACGGCGGCGCGGCGCTGCCGCTCGGCGCCCGTGCCCGCCCGCCGTACCCGGACCACCAGATCCTCGACCTCGGCCAGGTCGCCGCTGTCGGCCAGGGCGCCGCTCACATACCCGACAAGCTGGCCAAGCAGCTGCACGGCGGGCACGGCGCGCTCCTCGAGCGCGTCGACCCCCGGCCCGTCCAACCCGTAGCGCGCCGCGTTCCACACCGCCGCGGCGCACACCTGCTCGTGCACCCTCGGCGCCTCCCGCCCCGCCCGCAGAGCGGCCTCTGCCGTGCTGACCAGGCCCCTGGTCAGCGCCGCTTGCAGCACCGCCTCGTCGGTCGTACCGGCCGCGTCAGCGGCGCGTACCTCCACGGTCGGCAACCCGACGCCCGGCCTGGCCAGCCAGAACGACATGCCCTCATCCACCAGTACGCCGCAGTCGACCAGGCGATCCACCTGCCGCTCATATGCGGCGGCCGAGTCGAACCACGGCGGCACCCCCGAACCGGGGAAGCGCGATTGCTGCACCATCCGCCAGCTCGCGTACCCGGTGTCGCGCCCCCGGTCGAACGGCGAGTTGACCGACAGTGCCAGCAGCGTGGGCAGCCAGGGACGCAGGTGGTTCATCACGGCGACGGCCGTCTCACGATCCGCCACGCCGACGTGCACGTGGCACCCGCAGCTCTGGTAGTCGGCGATCACACCTGCGTACATCTCCCCGATCCGTGTGAACCGCTCGCCCTCCGACAAGGCCGGCGCAGCACCGGCCAGCATCGGCGTACCCACCGACACCAACTCCAGCCCCTCGTCGCGACCGGCGGCCGCCAGCAGAACGCGGGCGGCATGCAAGTGGGTGCGCAGTTCGGCGAGCGTCGTGCAAGTCCCGGTGGCCGCCTCGACCTGCGTCTGGAACAGCTCCCTGTGCAAGCCGCCGCCGTTACGCCGCCACGGATGCTCACCTGCCCTGCTGAGGACCTTCCCCACCAGCGGGGCGGGCTCTGCAGAGCCCGCTTCCAACAGCAGAAATTCCTCTTCCACACCGACGGTTCTCGCCATCTCACCCCCTCGCAGACAGCGCCACAGGAGATACCTTCGAGACCCCTGAGCTGCGGCGCAGCTGACCGAATCCCCTACCCGGCAGGCGCCTAACATGCCTCGAATGAGCGCTCTACCTGCGCGTAGAGGTGTTGGATCGACTATCGCTGCGGCAGATGCCGGCAGCCACGAGGGCGCGGCGGCCGGAAGTGAGGGCGTGCCGAGTTACCCGCCGGGCCCGGCTCGACGAGGGCCGTTACAGGCACGAGTTCGCCGGCATCTGCGGCAGCATCCTGTGAAGCTCGAATATCAGCCACCGCGTCCGATCCATTGGCTTGCTGGAAAAACGCTGCGACTCGGCTCCGCGATCGAGGCGATCAGCCTTCTCACGCAATCGCCGGGCGATGCCGTTCAAGACCCACAACTTCACGGATCGGTGAGCGCGCCTCCCTGCCCGGCTTCGTCTCAGTGAAACGACGCGAACTTTCTGCGGCGATCTTGTAGGGCTCGTTGATCGCTCCTCCAAGTATTTTGTGGCGTTCGATCCGAGCTTGAGGGCGTCTTCCTTGTCCTTGTCGGACGGCAAGCTGTAACGCCGGGTGGTCTCCAGGCGGGCGTGGCCAAGAATCTCGGCGACCAGGACCAGGTCGGTCTTGCTGCGGACCAGCGTGGTGGCGAGTGTATGGCGCAGGATGTGCGCCGTGGTGGCATCGTCGGGGTCAGAGGGATTTGGAACGGGATCCGGCGTTAACGAAGTTCCCGCTGATCAGCGGGCCGAGCCTTTCCCTGCCTCCGAACGCGGCCCGCGCGGATCCCGTTCGATTTCACAGCGCGGCCCTCCACCACATGAACTGCCTCTGCTCCTTGTGCACGCGAGGGCGCGGAAGGGGATGGTGTCGGTCATGCGGCGATGTGCTCCGGACGGACGCCCATACCGATGAAACGACCCAGGAGGTGGCGCAGCGGTGGCAGCGTCCGGAACGCCGTGAAGATCGGAGGCACATGCCGGGTCGTGTCGTCGCCCAGGTCCTTGGGATAGAGGTCGCGCAGGATGCCGAGCTGGAAGGCCTGCGTGATCCTCGCGGCGCGTTCTCTGCGGGACTGCACCCGGGCCAGATCGGTGTCTTGTGGTTCGCCGCCTCGGGCGAGAAGCGGGCCCAGCAGGTTGGCGGTGGCCACCGCGTCCTGCACGGCCAGGTTGATACCCACGCCGCCCGCGGGCGACATGGCGTGGGCGGCATCACCGATACACAGCAGTCCCGGCCGGTGCCAGCGTGGCAGCCGGTCCACCCGGACGCTCAGGTGGTGCACCGCCTCCCAGTCGTGGATCTGGTCCACGCGGTCGCGCAGGGCGGGGGCCAGGTGCGCCACCCGGTTCCGGAACGCCGGCAGCCCGGCGGTCTTGAGCTCGTCGAAGGCGGCCGCCGGGATTGCATAGGCCATCTGCCAGTAGTCACCACGGTCGATGGAGATCAGCGCCCCCTTGCCTCCTTGGAAGAAGGGCACTTGGTCCTGTGGGTGGCGAGGCAGGTGGAACCACAGCACGTCCATGGGTGGCGAGGCGCTCACGGGAGTGAGGCCGGCGCGGGCCCGTACGGTGGAGTGGCGGCCGTCGGCGCCGATCACCAGGTCGGCCCGCACCTCCACGGGGCCCTCGGCGGTGTCGGCCAGGACGCCGGTCACCCGTCCCTGATCGGTGAGAAGTTCCGTGGCCTGGGCGCGGCGCAGGAGGCGGAAGGAGGGGTAGGCCGTGGCCTTGCCGGCCAGGAAGTCCAGCACATCCCACTGCGGCATGAACGCGATGTAGGGGCAGCGCACGTTCAGCCGGCTGAAGTCGGCGAAGGTGACGTCTCGGCCGCCCATGTTGACCGCCACCTGCGGCATCTTGGTGTGCGGGAGGTTCAGGAACTCCTCGATCCAGCCCAGTTCGGCGATCAGTTCGAGGGTGGAGGGGTGGACGGTGTCGCCGCGGAAGTCGCGCAGGAAGTCCGCGTGTTTTTCCAGCACGGTCACCTCCACGCCCTGACGGGCCAGCAGCAGCCCGGCCATCATGCCCGCGGGGCCGCCCCCGACGACACAGCACTGTGCGCGCATCTCATCCTTCTTCCGGAAACAGCAGCCCGACCAGGGCCGCGATGTCGATGGGGGTGCCCAGCCGCCGGTTGACGGCGACGGTGGCGAACAGGGTCCTGGCGGCCGTGACCGTGTCGTGCGGGCGCAGCTCGCCGGCGTCGATGCGTTCGAGCAGGAAGTCGCCGATGAGCCGCTGGCCCTCACCAGCCAGCGCCGCCAGCGGTCCGCGGGCCTGGGCGGCGCTGAAGAACACGGCCATCAGCTCGGCGTTGTCGGCCAGCAGCCGGTCGAACGCCTTCAGCAGCTCGGTCAGCACCTCGGGAGCCGGCCGCGAGTCGTTCTGCTCCGTCCGCAGCTCCCGCAGGCGGGGCAGGAAGCCCCGCTCCGACAGGAGCGTCTCCACCATCGCCTCTTTGCTGTCGAAGTAGCGATAGAGCAGGCCAGGTGTCACCTCGGCGGCCTCAGCCACATCCTTGACCGTGGCCCCGTCCACGCCCTTGTCGGCGAACACGCGCAAGGCCGCGTCCAGCAGTTGCTCCCGGCGCCATACCGCCTGCTCACTTCGCGTCCTGGACATTACCCACCTCATTGAGTAAACGTTTATTCAACATACCATGCAGGTGCCCGTCGCACAGCGCTGGGCGCTCGCGCGTTCGCGTGGCCACGGGGATTGAGGAACATCTCTGCGAGATGTTCCTGCGCTAAGCCCGGTCGTGCCTGGCCAGAAGGCCGGGAGGGCCGGCCCCGAAGAATCTTGAAGTCTTGGCGTGGATAACGGCCTGTTATCTGCGGCATCGTGGATCGCGACCTGCGGCGACGCCCGCCGGACGGTACGTGAGGCGACCCTGTTTCTGCGGCAAAGGAACGGCGTGGCCGCTGGCGTCAGTGGCTGATGAGGAGATCGGCGAGGCGCTGGAGCTGCTGTGGGGCGGTGCGGCGGTCAACACCTGGAACGCCCGCCGGGCTGCTGCCGCGCCTGCTCAAGGACCGCACCGAGGGCCTGGTGTTCCTCACCCACCGTCGCCCGGGGCCGGGCAAGGTGCTGTCCCAACACCGGGTGCGCGCGCTGCTGGACGCCCACACCGCCCTCGGCGGGCCGGGCACCGGCTGGGACCTGGACGAGCTGCGACACTCGGCGCTGACCCACCTGGGCGAGAACCGCGTGAGCCTGTTGATGCTGATGGCCGAGTTCACAGCGGACAGACGGGCGTGGGTCAGCGTCCGCTTCGGCGGCGGAGTGCCGGGCCGAGCGCCTGCTGGGCGGCGAAGAGAGCGATCCCGGTGATCGCGCATGCCGCTGCCAGAGCCGTTCGTCCGGCATGGTCGAGTAGTACGGTGCCGGCCAGCGGGCCGAACACGGCACCGACACTCCAGGTGGCGGAGGCGATGCCCATGTACCTGCCGCGCAGGTCCGCGGGTGCGAGGTCGGCAAAGGTGGCGCCGAACATCACGGCGATGCCGATCTGGCCGAGGGTCCAGACCAGGACCGATCCCGCGTAGCCGACACCACTCTCTACGACGGTGCCCAAACCGACACCGGCGCCAGCCAGGAGCATGGACACGGCCAGCACCGAGCTGGGGTCGCGACCGACAAGCAGCCGTACCGCCAGTGGTTGGCCCACCACGATGACGATCCCGTTCAGAGCCAGCACCGCGCCGTAGGTCGCGGGGCCGTGACCATCTGCCGTCATGACGAGCGGCAGCGTCGCGAACGTCTGCAGGAACAGGGTGAAATAGGCGACGTAGATCAACACCATGACGATCATCAGCCGGTCGCGCAGGAGCACCGGCAGCAGCGCTCGGCGGGGCTGATTCGGTGTCGCCGGCCGGGTCTCGGGAATCCGGCGCCAGACGATCAGCGCCGCGATGATCGAGGCCGTGGCATTGATCCAGAACAGGAGTCCGTACCCATACTGGGCCAGGACCCCCGCGGTGATCGTGGCGATGGAGAAGCCGAGGTTGGCCGCCCAGAACAGCAACCCGAAGGCCCGGACCCGCTGGCTCGGATGGAGGTCGGCCACCACAGCCGACCCAACCGGGCGGAACAGGTCCGCCATCAGCCCGACACCGAGTGCCGCCGCCCAGATCACCGGGATCGTGTCGGCCGAGCCGAGCGCGACAAGCGTCACGGCGGTTCCCAGGAACCCCACCAGCATGGTGTGGCGCCGTCCGATCCGGTCACCCAGCCAGCCGCCGAGCACCTGGGATCCGATGCCTCCGGCTCCCGTCGCCGCCACCACCGCGCCCGCGGTCGTCGGCGTCAGCCCTTGCTCCTGCGTCAGATAGAGCACGAGGAACGACTGTGCGACTCCGCCGGCGCGGCTCACGAAATGAGTCGCCGCCAGGGACCAGACCAGGCCAGGCAGGTCCAATCGCAGGCGGGACAGTCGGCGGCCCAGCGGTATCGCGGTCGGAGCGGGTGTGTCGTAGGTCGTCATGCCGGTGACACTAGGATCACCTAGTACATCAAGAAAAGCGATTACTTTCGATCAAATCAATCGCGATTAGCGATAGTCTGACGTTATGGCTGATGTTGAGCTGCGCCACCTGAGGACGATGGCCGCCATCGCCGAGGAGGGAACGTTCGGCCGAGCGGCGGTTCGCCTCGGCTACACCCAGTCGTCGGTGAGCCAGCAGATCGCCGCGCTGGAGAAGGCCGTCGGTGGCGCCGTCTTCGACCGGCCCGGAGGCCCCAGGCCGGTACGGACCACTCCTCTCGGCGAGGTGGTCCTGGCCCACGGGCGCGATCTCCTCACGAAGTCGGAGGCGCTGGCCGACGCCGTCGATCGCTTCAAGGCGGGTAACGGCCGGATCGACATCGGCACCTTCCAGGGCGCGACCAAGCTGATCCTGCCGGCCGTCGTGCGCCGGCTGCTGAGCGAGCACCCCGGCTGCGACATCCGGCTGTCGGAGGTGGGACCGGAGGATCCGAGGATCGGAGATCTTGACCTGTTGTTCCACTACGATCGGATCGACGGCGACGTCGAGCACGTCGAGCTGCTCGACGAGCCGTACCTCCTGGTGGCCGGCGCAGGTGCGTTCCCCGATGGTCCGGTGCCGGTGAAGCTGCTCGACGACGCTCCCATGGTCGCCTGGCCGCCCACCGTCCACCAAAGATTGCTGGAACGGGAGCTCGCCGGCGCGGGCGCCCGGCCGCGGATCGTGTTCCGAACGGCCGGCCACGACACCGTCGTGTCGATGGTACGGGTGGGCCTGGGCTCAGCGGTGTTGCCCTGGCTCGCCCTCCAGGGATCCGATGTCTGGTCCGACGACCGGCTCAGCATCCACCGACTGCGACCGTCGCCCGCCTGCACGTGGTACCTGTACTGGCCGGCCGGGCGCACCCAGTCGCCCCTCGCGGCCCGAGCCATCGACATCGCCGTCGAAGCCGCCACTGAGCTGGCCGGCCAGATGTGACATCGGACGAGTCGCGGGAGAGCGCGACTCTCGTCGCGTGAAAGGGCTCAGCGGCAGCTGAATATATCGCTGTAGGCGATTGATTCAATCGGAAATCATGGCTTTTCGCGATGGGGCCGCGAGGCTTAGCGTGCCGGACATGAACGGTCATCAAGATCACCCCGAGCGACTCCTCAAAATCACCGGCGTAGAGCTCTGCGCTCAGACATTCGGCGACCCTGCCGCACCCGCCCTGCTGCTCATCGGCGGCGCCGAGGCGTCGATGGAGTGGTGGGACGATGAGTTCTGCGAGCGCCTCGCCGCCGGCGGGCGGCACGTCATCCGGTACGACACCCGGGACACCGGCCGCTCCACAACCTTCCCGCCCGGCGCACCACCGTACGGAAGCGACGCCCTGCTCGACGACGCCGTCGGCCTGCTCGATGAACTCGGCATCGCGGCCGCGCACATCGTCGGCGTCTCCATGGGCGGCGGCATCGCCCAGCACCTGGCCGTGCACCACCCCGGCCGGGTCGCCTCCCTGACGCTCATCGCCACCAGCCCGGGCGGGCCCGGCGGCCCGGATCAGCCCGACCTGCCGCCGATGAGCGCCGAGCTGGCGAAGCGGTTCGCCGAGGGCGGCGACGAGGCGCCCGACTGGTCCGACCGCGAGGCCGTCATCGCGTACTACATCGACGGCGAGCGCACCTTCGCGGGCACCCTCCCCGTCGACGAGGAGCGGCTGCGCCGCGTCGTCGGCCGCGTCTGGGACCGCAGCCCGTCCCCGGCGTCGGCGCAGAACCACTGGCAGCTCGCCGGCGGCGAGCCCGTCCGCGCCCGCCTCGGTGAGATCGCGGTGCCCACGCTGGTGTTGCACGGCACCGCGGACCCGCTGCTCCCGTACGGGCACGGCGAGGCGCTGGCACGGGAGATCCCGGGAGCACGGCTCGTCCCGCTCGAAGGCATGGGGCACCAGATGCCGCCGCCGGAGCTCTGGGACATCACGATTGCAGAGATCCTTTCAGTTTCCGAAGGAGAGCGCCCGTGAACCGGCTGCGATCGGCACTCTGGCTGCCGCTCTTCGACGAGCTCGCCGACCCGCGGGCGGTGGCGAACCTGGCCGCCGAAGCGGAGGAAGCCGGGTGGGACGGCTGCTTCGTGTGGGATCACCTGTCCTGGCGGGCGCCGGTCCAGCAGGTCGCCGACTCGTGGATCGCGCTGGCGGCGATCGCGACCGCGACCGAGCGGCTGCGGCTCGGCCCGATGGTGTCGACGCTCGCCCGCCGGCGGCCGGCCAAAGTGGCGCGGGAGACCGCGACACTGGATCAGCTGAGCGACGGCCGTCTCACCCTCGGCGTCGGACTCGGAAGCGACCGGTTCGGCGGCGAGCTGTCCAAGACCGGCGAGCAGCTCGACGACCGGCAGCGCGGGCGGATGCTCGACGAGTCCTTGGCGATCCTGGCCGGCGCGTGGTCCGGCGAGCCGGTGCGCCATCGCGGCGAGCACTACACCGTCGACGACATCACGTTCCTGCCGCGGCCGGTTCAGCGGCCCGGCGTGCCGGTGTGGGCCGCCGGATTCCCCGGCAACGTCAAGCCGATCCGCCGGGCCGCCCGGCTCGACGGCTTCTTTCCGATCAATCTGGAGCACCCGGACCAGCTCGCCGAGGTCGTCGCCACCCTCACCGAACTGCGACATGGCGAGATGGCCTCGTACGACATCGCCATCAGCCTGCCCTCCGACGTCGACCCACTGCCGTACGCCGCCGCCGGCGCGACCTGGTGGCTGACGGAGTTCGACCCGGGTGTACGGCTTGACACGGTGCGCGGCGTACTCCGCGACGGCCCAGCGAATCCGGGCGGCGATTGAGCCGCGCGGCAGACGGCGGCTCACCCGAATCCGCCCCTGGCGCCGCCGCTGTCCCAAGCCGATCTGGCGGCCTGGATCGGCGCCAGTCCCTCAGCGGTGCTCCAAAAAGCTGTCCGCCGTGGCCTGATATCCGCCATGGGACGGCCATGCCGAGCCATGGCGGACATCCACTGGCTGCGGCGTTGAAAGGGGGCAGACCAAGTACGCCTGAAAGGGGCAGCGGCCTTCACCCCAGGTGGGTACGGCGGGGCGGCGCGAGGTGAGTGGTGCCGCCGCCGTGGAAGAACAGCACGGCCGAGCCGGGGTTGGTGTCGTTCTTGCCATACCAGCGCGTCGTGATCTGGGCGCCGTCGTATTCAAGTCCAGTGGCGGTCGGCGCAAGGACGACGACCTTGCCGGACACGGCACCGGCGGCGACTTCCCGGGGAGGTCCTCGAGCTGGATACGGCGGCTGATGTCGATGTGAAGTTCGCCTCGGTCGATCGCCGCCACAAGGCCGGCGAGCTGCTTGGCGTCGCTCCGGACGAAGACGTTGAGCCCGCGCACCTGGCGCCCTTCGTCGCTCGGCGCCTGCGTCCACACCGTGGTGTTGACCACGGCCCCGCCGGACCGCACGAGAGCGGCCTGGTCGGCGAGCTGCGGCGGCTCGATCGGTGCGAGGTTGAGCAAGAGGTCGACCGGCTGGGTCACCGTATCCACCACGTCGGTCGTGGTGTGGTCAAGGACCTCGTGCCCGGGGGCGATGTTGAGGGTGACGCCATTCGGCATCATGACACCGGTCGATCCACGCCTTGGCGACGCGGCCGTGCGCTACCCCATTGTCGGCAGCACGTTTCGCATGGGTGTCCGTACTTCGGCCATCGTGCAAGCGCACACCCCAGCACTTGACAACCAAGACTGCGTTTTGGATGAAAACGCACGAGCCGGGTGTTGGAGCGTCCTGAACGTGAGTTGACCGACCAAGGGATGGATGCCATGCCTCTTGCGGGTGAGTACGAACCCAGCCCGACGCAGTGGGTGCGCGAGCAAGTGGAGCTGTACGAGAGCTCCGGCGGCACCAAGGGAACGACCCTGAGGGACACGGGAATGCCCGTCATCTTGCTGACCACCCTGGGTGCCAAGAGCAGCAAGATCCGCAAGACGCCGCTGATGCGCGTGGAGCACGAAGGCCGATACGCCGTGGTCGCCTCGCAGGGCGGCGCTCCCGAGCACCCCGTCTGGTACTTCAACGTCAAGGCCCACCCCCAGGTGGAACTTCAGGACGGCCCTGCCAAGCAGGACATGAAGGCCCGTGAGGTGACCGGCGCGGAGAAGGCCGAGTGGTGGGAGCGTGCGGTGGCGGCGTATCCGCCGTACACCGACTATCAGAAGAAGACGGACCGGGAGATCCCGGTGTTCGTGCTGGAGCCGCTGGACAACGACTGACCGCGCGGAAGTCTTGCTCCACGGGACGTATGGGTCCGCGCCTGCCAGGCGCCTGTGCGTCCCGTGGTGCTGCTCCGTCGCGAAGGGGTTCTCTCCTGCCTCCTGGCGCGGCTGGACGCCACCACCACCCGCCTTTGCAACGTGCGTGACGGCTTCGGCCCCACTCCTGCCAGAGGACGTCGCAAACCAGCCGGACGCAGGACGCTGACACGATTCATGGGACTCTCATCTCATCACCATGCGGCTCCAAGACCCCTCCACGACCCTGGTGTCGTAAGGAGGGGGTGTCATGACCGTGGTACCGGATGTGATCATTGGGCCATCGCCTGTCACGGGCCTGCGGGAGTCGGTGAAGGCGTTCGTGGCCGATTGGGGCAAGCAGGCGAGGATTCCGGTGGAGGTGTGGGCGTTGCCGGAGGGTGCGGTTCCCCACGAAGCGGCCCTCCTCGCCTTCGCGGTGCTGGTCGACGCGTTCTCGGCCGTCGAGCAGGCCACGTACGTCTCGATGGCGCTGACCGCCGGGGTCACGTTGAGGCTGACCGTCTGCGACGACGGGCCGGGGCTCGGCTCGCACGAGGTCATCGACCGGAGCAAGCTTCACGCCCGGGCCGCCGCGTTGGGAGGGCGGTACGACATCGCCTCATCGGTCGGCAACGGAACGACCGTCACGCTGGAGCTGCCGCTGTGAGCCTCCGCCCTCATCCTTGATCACTGAACGACCACCTGCGGGTGAGCGGGTCGGACCCGAGGCGGTGACGGTCGCCGGAGGCTGCCGCGGGTGCTCGGCACCTTGCCAGGCAGCCGCTCACGGGAGATACGTAGAAGAGATCCGTATGTCCATGGAGGTGACGTGTCGGTGATCCCCGGACCGCCCGTACGAGGTGACGGCGGGCTGCATGACATCGCTACCGCGGGCGGCCTGCATGCCTACCAACTGCGGCTGCACGCCGAATACGGGCCGGTCGTACGTTTCGAGCTGCCCGGCACGGACTCAGCGGTCTCCATCGCGGACCCGGTGCTGCTCGAGGCCACCGCCGGGGTCAACAAACGGCCGGAAGCGCTGTTCGAGTTCCTGGCCCCGCTGTGTGAGGCCGGCAACCTGCAGACCCTTCCCGCGGACGAGCACACGCCATGGCGCCGCGCGGTCCTGTCCGTACTGGCCGGTCGCCGCTCCCACGAGGCCCACTTCCCCGGCTTGACCGCGCTCGCCGGCCGGCTGGCGGACCGGTGGGCGAAACAGGCCGGCGAGGGACCGGTCGAGTTGCAGAGGGACCTGAGCGCGCTGTCGCTCCGGATGATCTGCCAGTACGCTCTCGGCAACGGCGTCCACGACCCGGACAAGGTCGTGACGGCCTTCGAGGTCGTGCTCACGGAGTACCTGGGCCGTCAGTACCAACCGGCCGCCCCGGGAACCGAGGAGCAGAGACGGAAGCGTGCCCAGGAGGCCTTGGCCTACCTGCGCGCAACCGTGAACGACGTGCTCGCCTCGGCCCAGCAGGACGGCAACGCCCTGGCCGCGGCGTTGGTCGCGGCGGGGATGAGCCCGGCCCGCGTGCGGGACACCGTGTTGATGATCATGCTTGCCGCCCACCACACGACCGGCGTGGCGGTCTCGTGGACCCTCTACCTGCTCTCCCGGCACCCCGCCGAGGCCGAGCGGGTCACGGCGGAGATCGACGAGGTCCTGTCCGATCGTGTCGCACCCGAGTACGCCGACCTCAAACGGCTGACCCGGCTCCAGATGGCGCTCAAGGAATCGATGCGCCTGTATCCGCCGGGTCCGTACGGGGCCCGCGAGACCACCGAGGATCTCGTCCTGGCCGGCTACGAGATCCCCACCGGGACGACCATCTTCTATCCGTTCTGGGCCGTCCACATGAACCCGCGGTACTGGCCCGATCCCGAGACGTTCAACCCTGGCCGTTTCACCCCCGACCAGGTCGCCGGCCGACCTCGCTACGCCTACATCCCGTTCGGCCTCGGTCCGCGCAGCTGCGAAGGCGCGAGCCTGGCCATGGTGGAGGCCGAACTGGTGCTGGCGATCCTTCTGAGGAGATTCCGCTTCCAGCCGGCCTCCGGACACGACGTCGTCCCCGTCGAACGGTTCGTGCTGTGGGCCGCGGACGGGATCCGCATGAATCTGACGCCACGACCGGCAACCCCGTGACGAACGCCCACGAGCTCCGAACGGTGCCCCCGACGCCTGCGCCGGCGGACACGGCCGGACCGGCACACGCTGATCGAGCCGGCGAAGGCCAGCATGGACGGGCCGGACATCGTGGCCGGGGGGCGACGGGGACCAGCTGCGGCTGATGGTGCTGCGCGACGTGACGCCGGACAAGGAGCTGGAGCAGGGCGAGGAGCGGACGCACGGCCTGACCCGAGTGGTCCGTCGGGCCGGGAGTCGTCGAGCTGGACGCGTATGCGGCGCTGCTGACCCAGGTCTACAACGGGTCGGCGGGCCGCTTCGTCCCGGTGCGGCTGGACGACGCGGAGCTGCCGCCGTTCGCCGAGATCCGCCGGCCGATCGACCCGCGCCGCGGCTACGACGCGGAGGTGGCCAACCTCGCCGCGGCCGTCGCACAGAGGCGGTAGCCGGTCGGTCCCGGGGCCCGCCGCGCCGTGCGGCGGGCCACCGGCTCCTGAAGGCCCTCTCCTAGAGGCGGTCGAGGATCTCCCGCAGCTGGGCGACCTCGGCCTGCTGGGCGGTCTCGATGGTCTTGGCCAGCTCCTTGGCCTCGGCGTTGGAGCCCTGCGTCTGCTCGGTACGCGCCATCTGGATCGCACCCTCGTGATGGGCGATCATCAGCTCGGCGAACTGCCGGTCGAACGCGC
Organism: Nonomuraea sp. NPDC004186; assembly: GCF_053603495.1. Taxonomy (NCBI): domain Bacteria; kingdom Bacillati; phylum Actinomycetota; class Actinomycetes; order Streptosporangiales; family Streptosporangiaceae; genus Nonomuraea; species Nonomuraea sp. NPDC004186. Next base: position 16,739 of record NZ_JBSGFQ010000150.1, read on the forward strand.
CGCCCTTGGCCTTCTCCAGCTTCTTCATGTCGTCCTCGGACATCATGCCGGGCATGTCATGGCCCATCCCGTGGTCCATGCCTTCGGACGGCATCGGCTTGCCCCACGCCGTGAGCCAGCCCTGCATGGTCTGGATCTCCGGGTCCTGAGCGGCCTTGATCTTCGCGGCCAGCTCCTTGACCTCCTTGTCGGCGGCCCGGGTCGCGGCCAGGTCGGCCATCTCGACCGCCTGCTGGTGGTGCGGGATCATCATCTGCGCGAACATCACGTCCGCGTCGTTGAACGCCGCCGCGGGCGAGGCGCTCGCTGTCGTCGCGGCGGGTGCGCTGCTGGACATGCCGGCCATGTCCGGCCCCATCGAGCCGCTGTCGGTGCCGCCGCAGCCGGCGACCAGCGCGAGCACGGCTCCGGCCGCCGCGGTGGCAGCCGGGATCCTCATATTCGTGAACATGGTGTTTTTCCTTCGGTGATGGAGGTACGCAGGCCGTCATCGCGAACCGGACTTTTCAGCCCGTCCGCCGATATTTCGGCCTATATGCGCATCACCGAGAGCACCGCGGGGTTCGGCGCCAGGCGGCGCGGCGGCGCTCTGGCCGCCGTACGCGCCGGGGACCCCCAGCCGCCCATCCCCGCACGCCAGTAGAGCGTGGCGGCCCAGACGACCGCGATCAGAAGCGCGATGACCGAGGTGAGCACGGCCAGGCACACGTCGCTCGGATCGAACCCGGCCGCGTCCCGCGAGCAGATCGCGACCTCACCCCGGTCCATCCCGAAAGACTCCACGGGAGAGGCGTGAACGTGCGAGCCTTGAACGACGGCGCCACCATGGTGAGAGCCGAGATGCCCCAGCGTGTGCATGCCGGCCACGCCGAACGCGATCAGCAGAGGCAGCAGCCAGGGAAGGCCGGGCAGGAGCAACCGCCGTGCCACGCGCTCCCCCCTCACAGCTGCCGACCTTAGTATTCGCGCCAGGATAGCCAGCGGCGTCACTGCTCACCCGGACAACAGGACAACTACAAGACATAGTAGTAGACGTCCCAACAGCATGAGTCTCCCGTTGAACGCCGGAGGCACTGCGTGCGTATCTCCTCTTGGACCGGCGTGATCGTCCCCTAGCGCAGGTAGTACCCGCCGTTCCGGATTCTCGATGCCGCAAACAGGCCAGACAGCCCTTTCACTTCTGTACTATTTCGCCCCAGGTTCTGGAGATTTACGAGGAGGCGTCGTAGTGGCCCTGCCGACAAGGCTTGGACGAACAGCGGCGGCCGCGGCCCTGTCCCTGGTCGCACTGGCCGTCACTCCCGGCGCCGCCGTGGCCGAGCCGTCGCCGGCCAAGGCCAGAGCCAAGCTCGTGAAGCTGAACGAGCAGGCCGACCAGGTGGTCGAGCGGTACAACCAGGCCACGGAGGCGTACAAGAAGGCCAAGAAGAAGTACGACACTCTCAACACCGAGCTCCGCCTCAAGGACGCCCGAGCCGGCTCCCTGCGCGACGACCTCGTCCGGCTGGCCGTCAACGACTACCAGTTCGGCCCGATCAGGGGGTGGGAGGGGCTCGCAGGCCAGGCCGATCCCACGGCGATCCTGAACAGCATGGCCTCCTTCCGGGAGATGGCCGAGTCCCGGGCGGCCAAGGTCCGCGCCTACGAGGCGGCCACCAAGGAGCTGCGCGACCGGCGCAACGACGCCAAGAGCACCCTGGCCGAGTCCGACGCCGCGCGCGACAAGGTCAGCGACGAGAAGTCCAAGATCGAGAAGCTGATCGCCGAGCAGACCAAGCTGCTGCGCAGGCTGGGCGCCTTCAAGACCGGCGACCCCAACAGCGCCGGCATCAAGTACACGGGTCCGGCCTCCGGCAACGCCCGCCTGGCGCTGCAGTTCGCCTTCGCGCAGGTGGGCAAGCCGTACCGGTTCGGCGGCACGGGACCGGGCTCCTACGACTGCTCCGGCCTGACCCAGGCCGCCTGGCGGCAGGCGGGGGTCGAGCTGCCCCGTACGACCTGGACGCAGTGGAGCTGGGGCTCCGCCCGCCGCGTCCCCCTGAACGCGTTGCAGCCCGGGGACCTGCTCTTCAGCAAGGGGCTGGGACACATGGGCATGTACGCCGGCAACGGGAAGATGGTGCACGCGCCGCAGACCGGGGACGTCATCAAGGTCGTCGATCTGGACGACTACTGGCGCACCCGCCTGCTCGGCGCGGTCCGCCCCTGACCGGGGGTGCTCTACGTGGTCCGGTGAGCCCGGCCGAGGACGTGCGCGAGGGCGGGGATGGGCGGCTGCGGTGCGAAGGCGAACCGCTCGACCTCGTCCACGGCGAAGCCCGCCCGCCGGATCGCGGCGAGCGTGTCGCGGTTGGGACTGCACCTTCCGGCCATGCGCCGCCACACCGGGGTGATCGCGTCCTGGAGCAGGCCGAGCGCCGGGTTGGACGATCGTACGTGCTCGTAGAAGCGCAGCTCACCGCCCGGCCTGAGCACCCGGGCGATCTCGGCCAGCGCCGCCGGTGGTGAGGGCACGCTGCACAGCACGAGCGAGACCACCGCGGCGTCGAAGGCCTCGGCTTCGCCCGGCAGAGCCTCGGCGTGGCCGGCCACGACCCGCACGGGCACGGGCGCCGAGGCGGCCTCGGCTTCGGCGAAGCGGCGCAGGGTGTCCTCCGGTTCGACCGCGACGACTTCGCTGACCGTCTTGGGATAGTGGGCGAAGTTGCGGCCGTTGCCGGCGCCGATCTCGATCACCCGGCCCTCGAGCCCGTCCAGGAGCCGTTGCCGGTGCTCCCGCCCGCCGCGCAGGTCCGCTGCGGCGGAGGCCTGGACGTACACGCGGGCCAGGCGGGGATGCTGAAATCCGGACAGGTCAGTCACGACGATCACCTCTGTTAGCGGGCTACCGTCTTCCAGACTGGCTCATGGCGGCCGAAAACGGCCTGCTACCGACTCGCGGGCCCCGGTCGGCGCGGTCGGTGTGCGTGCCGCCGCCGGGACGACGGCACGCACGGGTCGTCATTTCTCGCAGCGGATGGGGTAGGTGGTCTGCGCTGTCGGCTTGTTGTGGTTCAGGACCTCGATCTTGATCGTGCCGTCGGTCCTGGCCGGCCGGCTCCAGCTGAACGCCTGGATGCCGAGGACCCCGCTCTCCGGCATCTTGTGGGTGAAGGTCTCCCCGGCCTGGCCGTCGATGACCCAGTGGTAGCTGACCTCCGTGCCCGCCGGCGCCTTGAACTCGCCGAAGGCCGTCAGGTACGGATCGGCGACGCAGTCCCCGTAGTACCCGACCGACTCGATCTCGGTGATCTGCACCGTGCCCGGCGACGGGTCGGGCTGCGTGCAGGTCCAGGTGTAGGGCTCCTGCTTGGCGGGCTTGTTGTGGTTCAGGACTTCCAGGCGGACCACGCCGGAGCCGCTGGACCTGGCGTTGCTGTACCAGAAGTCGCCGATCCTGCTCCGTACACCGGGCTTGAGCTTGGCGGTCCTGAGCGTGCCCGGCTTGCCGTCGACGACCAGGCGGTACTTGACGTCGGCCTCGCGGTCCGTCACGACCATGGCGTCCGCCATCAGGCTGAACGAGCCGTCGCACTGGCCGGTGAAGTGGGAGGTCAGCATGTACTCGACGGTCAGCTTGGCGTCGCCGCCCTCGTCGACGCAGGCGAAGGAGAACTCGCGTTCGGCCGGCTCGCCGGGGCCGCCCTCGGTCGCGAGGCCGAGCGTGTGGGTGCCGTTCCGGCCGGAGTCGAGGCTCCAGGTGGCGGACACGTCACGGGTGCGGGGCTGGTCGCCGGCGGGGAAGTCGACGGTCTGCGGCGTCCACTTGACACCGTCGAGGATCCACCAGTACGTGACCTTGCGCGCCGGGCCGGCCGGGAGCGCGATGCGGCCGGTGGCCTGGTACGAGACGGGCTCCAGGCAGCTGCCCTCGTAGTCGCCGGGGGTGACGTCGACGATCTGCGGCACCGGCTTCTGCGCGGGCGGAGGCGTCGTGGGAGGCGGCGTCGTGGGAGGCGGCGTCGTGGGAGGCGGCGTCGTGGGAGGCGGCGTCGTGGGAGGCGGCGTCGTAGGCGGAGGCGAGGTGGGCGGAGGCGTCGTAGGAGGCGGCGACGTCGGCGGAGGTGTCGTCGGCGGAGGTGTCGTCGGCGGAGGTGTCGTGGGCGGAGGCGTCGTGGGTGTGGTGGAGCAGGTCACCTGGTAGGTGGCGCGTCCGGAGTCGCGGCCGCCGGCGTTGAGGATGCGGATGGCCTTCCAGCCGCCGGTGGAGCTGCCCACGGACAGCGGCAGCGTCACCTGCCGGGTACGGGGCCCGCCCGCCGCGAAGTACAGCGACTCGGGCCGCCCCTCCCCCGCGCTGCTGTCGATCCACTGGTAGTCGACCTTGGCGGGCGTGCGCGACACCTGGACGGTGCCCGTGAACACCACCGTCGTGGGGCAGGCGCCGCGGTAGGTCGCCGGGCTCGCCTCGACGTCGGCCGCGGCGACCAGCGGCCTGCCGGGCTCGGCGGGCAGCGGGTGGGCGCCGTCCCACACCACGACGGGGCCCGCGCACGCGACGCTGAAGCGGCCCTTGGCCGACAGCCCCTTCCTGCCGAGGATCTCCACGGCCTGCCAGCCGGAAGTGGTCCGGTCGAACGTCTGGCGGTCGGTCACGACCACCTTGCGCGTGCCGTTGACGCGGAAGCTCTTGATGGCGCCCTTGCTGCCGTCACCGCGTATCCAGCGGTAACGCACGGTTCCCCGGCCCTTGGCCGCGACCACGGCGGAGAAGCCGACCGTGGTGGGGCAGGCGCCGGACTGCTTGGCGGGGCTCGCCTTGACCTTGGCCGTCCTGACCGCGGGCGCGGCCGTCCTGACCGCGGAGGCGGCCGAACTGACGGCGGGGGCGGCCGAACTGACGGCGGGGGCGGCGAGCGCCGGAGGGGCGGCCAGCAGGCTGCTGAGCAGCGCGGCACCCAGCAGCAACGCTGTCCTTCTCATCGGGGGTCCCTTTCTTTCCGCAGAAGAGGGACCATGCTCCCCGGCCCGCCTTGGGACTCACTTGGACCTCTCTTGTAACGTCCGCCACAAGTGCCGCCAAGGGATCGGTCAGAATGTCCCCATACGGATGAGGGGGCGTGTGAACGAGAGCGTGGCGTTGGCCCAGCTTGCCCATCGGCTGGAGGAGGTGGTGGGCGAGCTACGCGGCATCCCCGTCGACGTCGAGCGGGTGGAGGACAACGAGCTCGTCCGGGAGCAGATCGCGCAGGCCGCCGCGACGGCCCGCGAACTGCGCGCCATGCACCCGGTGGGCTCGACGGAGCACGGCCGCGAGGAGCAGAAGAGCCGGCTCCGCGTGCTGGACGCCCTGCGGCGCGGCATGACGATGCGCACGATCGTCCACGCGAGCGTCCTGGACGACCCCCGTAAGGCGGCCCGGATCAGGGAGCTGCACGCCACCGGCGACCTGCACCGGGTCATCGACGAGCCGATCCAGCAACTGCTCGTCTTCGACCGCGCGGTGGCGTTCGTCCGGATCACCCCCATCCCCTACTCTCCGGGGGCTCTCGTGATCAGGCAGCAGAGCCTGATCGCCATCCTCGTCGACCTGTTCGAGCAGACCTGGGCCAGGGCCAGGGAGACCACCGAGCCTGCGCACCAGCTGACCCAGCGGGAGCGCGAGGTGCTCGCGCTGATCGCCGAAGGGCGCTCCAACAGCGCCGTCGCCCGCGCCCTGTCGATCACCGAGGCGGCCGTCGGCAAGCACGTGGCCAGCGTGTTCGCCAAGCTCGAACTGCCCGCGACCGCCGACGACAACCGGCGGGTGCTGGCCGTGCTCGCCTACCTGCGCGGTGCCGCGGGGTAGGGCGGCGGGGTAGGGCCAGGACTACCCCGTCCTCGTCCCAGCCCCCCTGCGGGCGGGATCCGGCGCGCACTTCAATGAACGTCATGCAACGTATGACTGGATTGCTGGTCGGCGCGGTCTTCGGCGCGGTCTTCGTCGTCGTCAACGCGCAGAGCCCGCTGAACACCTTGACCGTGAACGTCCTGCGGGCGGCCGCCTGCCTGGCGGCCGCGAGTGTGATCGCCATGTGGTTCGTCGCGGCCCGGAGAGAGCACACCGGCGGGGGACCGCGGCGGAACATGTTCGGCCGTGGTTACCTGATCGTCGTCGCCGCCGAGGCGCTCCTGCTCTTCGGCGGGCTCCGGGTGCTGGCCGCCTGGGGGCTCCCCGGGCAGGCCAACGTGGCCTGGGTCGCGTTCGTGGTCGGCGTGCACTTCATCGCCCTGGCGCCGATCTGGAAGGACCGGGGCATCGCCGTACCCGGTGTGGTCCTCACCGTGCTCGGCGTCGCCGGCCTGCTCCTGGCCCCGACGGGCGCGGTCGCCTGGGTGCCGCTCGTCAGCGGCGTGCTGTCCGGGGTGGCGCTCCTGACCGGCGCCGTCGCCTTCGGCTGGCGCAGCGTGACGGCGCGAACGGCCGATCATCAAGCGGCTGCCTAGCGTTCATCGGCCGGGCTTCGGGGAAGCACCAGCCGCATGTTCGAAGGGTTCGTGAGCGAGAACATCGATGTAGGCGACGCGTCGTTGTACGTCCGCCATAGCGGCGAGGGATGTCCCGTCCTGTTGCTACACGGGCATCCCCGCACGTCCGCCACGTGGCACGAGGTCGCGCCCCGCCTCGTGCGGCAAGGCTTCACGGTGGTGTGCCCAGACCTGCGCGGCTACGGCAGGTCGTCCGGCCCGGCACCGAGTCCGGATCACTCCGCCCACTCCAAACGCGCCATGGCGGGCGACATGATGCGTCTCATGCAGGCGCTGGGCCACGAGCGATTCGCCGCGGTGGGGCACGACCGCGGGAGTTATGCGGCCTTGCGGCTCGCGCTCGATCACCCGGCCGCCGTCGTACGCCTTGCCCTGCTCGACTGCATCCCGATCAGTGAGCACCTCAGGCGAGCGAACGCCAAGTTCGCGACCAGCTGGTGGCATTGGTTCTTCTTCGCTCAGCCGGAGATCCCGGAGCGTGTCATCAACGCCGACCCGGACAGCTGGTATCACGGCGACCCGGCGAGGATGGGACGGGAGAACTACGACGAGTGGCGCGCAGCCACCCGCCGTCCCGAGGTGGTGCGGGCCATGCTCGAGGACTATCGAGCCGGCCTCACCGTGGATCGGCACGACGAGGAGGCCGACCGCGCTGCCGGGAAGCGGGTGGCGTGTCCCTTGCTGGTCTTGTGGTCGCTCCGGGACGATCTGGAGGAGCTTCACGGCGACCCCCTCGCGATCTGGCAAGGATGGGCGAGGGATGTGCGGGGACACGGCATCGATTCGGGGCACCACATGGCGGAGGAGGCTCCAGAGGCACTGGCTATGGCGCTCGCGGACTTCTTCTCGCCGGAGAAGCCCCCGACGCTGTGACCCGTCTCGAAGAAGCGAGAGCTTCGCTCAGCACTGGGCAATACGTCGGCGGCCTCGGCAAGGTCGCCGGCTGAGGCGACGTCACCAAACCCGCGCCCGGCAAAGCCACCACCAGTGCCAAAGCCACACAACGCCGCTCCTTTATGAAAGTGTGCTGATCCGTGCGGATGCCTGCCATTTCGTGCGAGCCCTTGCGCCCCGGTAACCGGGGAAATCAAATGGGGTTCGCGACCGGGCGAATAAAGCCGCGTCGGTCCTCACGCAGAAAGGAGGTGTCGGAGAATGGCATTCGCCAAGCACACCGCTGCCACACTGCTGGGCCTGAACAAGGGCCGGATGGGCGGCCGCTACCCCTGGGCCGACTTCTAAAGAACGGGTGCCCGCCCGGTGGGCGGGCGAATACCCCAGGTGAATGACCGCGGTTTCCGCGCCGGTGCGAGCCCCCCGGCGCGTGCCGGCGTGGGCCGCGTTCGCGATTGCCGGCCACCACCGAAAGGGTCAGAGCGATGAGAAAGCCTGCCGACACAATGCCGCCGGGGCCGCGCGGACGCTGGCCCGTCGGCAACTCCTACGACTACGACCGGGACCGGATCGGATTTCTCCGGCGCTGCCAGGCCGATTACGGCGACATCTTCACCTTCAGCCCGGCCACCATCTTCGTGGCGGACCCCGAGCTGATCGGCGAGCTGTTCAAGAAGTCGAACGAGCTCTATCTCACCGAGGAGTCGCTGTTCCCGGCCCGGCATTCCGACCAGGAGGTGAGCGACCACCTGGACGGCTGGATGCGGGCCCGGGGCCGCGCCTGGCACGGCATGACCAGGAACGTCGTCAGATCCCACGGGCACCGGGTGACGGACCTGCTCGACGAACGCCTCGCGTCGCTCTCCGGCCGGGCCTTCCACGTGGTGCCGTTCATGCGGAGCTACAGCGCCAAGCTCTCGGCGATGTTCTGTTTCGGCCTGGACAACGAGGCCGTCTTCGATGCCGCGGAGCGGCGTTCGGGGCTGGCGCTGCCGTTCATGGACTCGAGCCTGACCTTCCCGAGCTGGCTGCCGCTGCCGTCCATCAAACGGGTGCAGCGGGCCGAGGCCGGGGTGAACGCGGCCATCACCGAGAAGTTCCGGCAGCGCAAGGCCGCGCCGCACGAAACACCGGATGACCTGATCGACCTGCTGCTGGCGGACGATCCCGACATGCCGTCGGAGGACGAGGCCATCAACTTCCTGACGTCGATGATTCTCGCGTCGTTCGGCTCGCCGGGGGCGACGATGGCGTGGGTGATCAGGGAGATGGCCCGGCGGCCGGAGGTGCGGGAGCGGCTGCGGGAGGAGGCGCTGGCCGTCATCGCCGACTCCGGCGGCCTCGCCAACGAGCGGAGCCTGCCGTACGCCGACGCCGTGACGAAGGAGGTCATGCGGCTCTATCCGCCGACCTGGCTCATGGGGCGCAAGGTGCGCAAGACCTGCACGTTCGGCGGCTACACCCTGCGGCCCGGCATGGACGTGCGCTTCAGCCCGTACCTCATCCACCGCGACCCCCGGTTCTGGCCGGACGCGGAGGAGTTCCGCCCCGAGCGCTGGCTCGAACCCACGCAGCAGCCCCGGTTCACCTACTTCCCCTTCGGCGCCGGGCCGCGGGTCTGCCTCGGCATGCACCTGGGCATCTACCAGGCCATCGTGGGGACCGCGCACATCGCGGCCCACTACGACATCGAGGGGCTCGACCTGCAGGACTCCGACGCCGTCGCCGGTCCGGTGCTGGAGCCGCTGGCGCTGCGGGTCAGGATGAGGCGCACCCACGCGGGACGGACCGTGGTGGGGGCATGACGGCGAAGGCCGGTCGCTTCCGGGACGCCCTGGCCATCGGCGAGTTCCGCGCGATCTTCGCCGCGCACACTGTGTCGATGACCGGGAGCGTCCTGGCCCAGCTGGCCCTGACCGTGCTGGTCTACCTGCGGTCCGACTCGCCGCTGCTGGCCGCGGTGACGTTCGCGCTGCCGATGCTGCCGCAGCTGGTCGCGGGGACGTTGCTGTCGGCGCTGGTGGACCGGGTACCGAACCGGCGGCTGCTGGTCGGCTGCAACCTGATCTCGGCGGTGCTGGCGGCGGCGATGGCGGTGCCCGGCGCTCCGACGGCGGTGCTGCTGGCGCTCGGGTTCGCGCTGGGGCTGATCCGGCCGGTGTTCGGCGGCGCGCGGGCCGCCACGATGCCGCAGGTGCTGCCGGGCGACGCGTACGTGCCGGGGCGCAGCCTGATGCGGGTGGTGGCGCAGGTCGCGCAGATCGGCGGCTTCGCGGTGAGCGGCATCGCGCTGACCGTGGTCTCGCCCGGCACGCTGCTGCTGGCCGACGCCGTGTCGTTCGGCCTGTCCGCCGCGCTGCTGCGGTTCGGCACGCGGGAGCGCCCGGCGGCCGCGGGCTCCGGGCAGTCGCTGGTGTTGCCAGCCGCCCTGGGCCTGCTGGCCCTG
>NZ_JBSGFQ010000151.1:0-26270 GCF_053603495.1 Nonomuraea sp. NPDC004186
GGCGGCACCAAGCGCTGCTGGACGCGCTGCGGTGAGGGGCGCCGCGAAGGCCGCGGCGCCCCGGTGATCAGTTGCCGCGCAGTACCGTCGTGGCCTTGTTGCCGGCGTAGTCCTCCAGCACCGCGACCACCTCGCTACCGGCGCTGGACATGGTCACCGTCTCGGCGGCCCGGGTGGTGCGGCCGCGGATGATGTACGGCTTGGCGCCCGACCCGTACGTCGTCGCGAACGACTTCGCCTGGCCGTTCTCAAGGACGGTCAGGGTGTGCCAGTCCGGAAGCGTCGGCCGGGAGAAGGTGAACGTGTTCCCGCTGATCTTCACCGCCGACGCCGGGTAGGGCGCGATCTCGGTGTCGGCGAACTTCCCGCGCACGGCGGTGGCCGTGCCAGACCCCGCGCGCAGGGTGAGCAGGTAGCCGTCGCCGTTGACGGGCACCCCGGTCAGCGTCGTGCCCGTGCCGCTCCCGGGCAGCTCGACCTCCTTGCTGTACGGGCGGGACGTGTCGAGGCTCTGGACCTTCAGCGTGACGGGCCGGCCGTTCGCCGGGGGAGTCCAGGAGGCGGTCAGCGTGCCGTCCGGCCTGGCCGAAGCCTTCACCTTGGCCGGCGCCGTGGCCAGGTCGAACGAGGTGGTCGCGGCCGGGCTCTCGGACCCGTCCGGGCCGACCGCCACCAGCCTGATCGTCCCCGACGTGGCCGTGAAGCGCTTGACGTAGTAGACGTCGTCGTAGATCCCGCCGAGGTAGGTGTCGTCGAGGTAGACGTCGTAGCGGCGCACCTTGTCGTACCCGGCGCTCTTCCAGGCCAGGAACAGCTCGCCGGTCTCGGGCAGCAGCTGGGTGATGCGCAGGTCCTGCGGCGCCGCGGGGGTGCGGTCCTTGCCGTCGCGCAGGGCCAGCGCGCCGAGGTTGACCTGGTACCCCTGGATCGGGCGGGCGCCGGCGGCGACGACCAGGCCGAGCGCGGCGACGCGCCGGCCGGCGTACGCCGACAGGTCCACCGAGCGCGTGGTCCAGCCCGTGGTGCGCTGGCCCGAGCCGGCCAGCGGCAGCTGGACCACCTTGGTGGGGTCGGAGGCGAGCACGAGGCCGAGCCGCAGCTCGGAATCGTCGCTCGCCGAGGGCTTGGTGTACGTCAGGTCGAGGGTCGAGCCCTTGGCGACCTGCAGGTCCGTCTTGTAGAGCCGTACGGTGTTGTCGCCGTCGAGCGTGCCGCTGAGCACGAGCGAGCTGCCGCCGTTGTAGGCGCCGATCTTCTGGTACGAGAACCGGCTCGCCGGCGTGTACGCGGGGCCGTAGTCGAAGTCGGCGCCGAGCGGCGTACCGGCCGCGTCGATCCACCACTGCCAGGTCACCGGGATGTCCTGGAGGTTGATGTTGCCCCACTCCTTCGGGTTCGACAGCCGGCCCTTGGTCCAGGTGGACAGGCCGTGGCCGGTGTTGAAGGAGGTGGCGAACGTGGTGCCGCCGATGACGGAGCGCTCGGCGACGTACTTGGAGATCCCCTTCCAGGTGCCCTCGGGGGTGGTGGCGCCGGCCGAGGAGCCGGTCCACCAGCGGCGCTCCCGGTCGAAGACGTCCCGCTGCGCGGCGTCGTCGGTCTTGTTCGCGTAGTCGGAGGAGACGAAGTCGGCGCCGAGCGTGGCGATGGCGTTCATCGGCGCGCCGGCGGCGTCGAGGTTGTCCTCGAGGTTGTACGGCTGGTTGAACTGGTACTGCCCGGCCTCGACCCCGGCGAAGACGCTCTTGCGGGAGTCCAGCCCGAGACCGGCGGCGTAGCTCTTGGAGTTGGTGAGCTTGGTCCGGTTCCACCAGTAGTTGAGGAAGATGGAGTCGGACACGTCGCCGAGCCGCGCGTCGCGCACGAACGGGCCGTTCACCGCGTTGAACTCGTTCTGGTACGAGATGGCGCCCGTGGAGTTGTCGATGGAGTCGTACCACTGCACGTAGATGCCGCCGTCGCGCAGCTGCTTCAGGAACTGCTTGTACACCGGGATGTCCGCCGGCGCGACCCGCGCCTCCTGGTTGATGAAGTAGCCGTCGAAGCCGTAGAACTTGGCGACCTGGATCAGCTTGGCGGCCACGGGGAAGCCGCCGGCGGCGTCGCGGACCAGCAGCTCGGAGTAGGTCTGGTCGCCGCGGTCGTTGTCGGAGAAGAAGATGCAGCCCAGCGAGCGCACCCCGTTGGCGTGGGCGGCGTTGGTGTAGCCGGGGTTGGGCAGGTTGAGCATCCCGAACTCGAACCACTTCTCCCGCCAGTCGGCGGCCGGGTCGTAGTAGTTCACCGGGACTCCCTGGGTGGGCATGCCGTGCCAGGAGCCGTAGAAGTCGGCGTACTGCCAGTAGTTGAACAGGTACTGGCTGAACTCGTTGGTGTAGGGGTGGCTCTCGAAGAAGGCGTTGCCGTAGTCGCCGGCCAGGGTCAGCAGCTGGGTGCCGGCGGGCAGCGCCGGGTTGCGCTGCGTGGCGGCGTTGGCGGCGTTGCGCTGCTGGAGCGGCACCTTGGCGCGCAGTAATTCGGCGCCGGCGTCGTCGGCGGGGTTCCAGCGCAGCAGGTCGGTGACGGAGTAGCCGTGCTGGTAGGGCTGGCTGGCGCCGACCGCGCTCTCGCCGGTCCAGGGCAGCGTGTCGCTGGCCGCGGCGCCGGTGGCGGTCAGCGCGACGGCGAGCATCGCGGCCAGGGCGGCGGTGCCGGCGCGCGTCACCGCCCTTCTGCGGGTGCGATGTGATCGGGCCATCACGACTCCTCACTGTCGGGAAGGGGGCCGGCCGGTCCGGGGGAGTGGACGGCCGGGCGGATGGTTTCGTGCAGATCCGCGACGTACAGGTCGGTACGGGCCCGGTCCGCCGCGTCCTCGGCGAAGCAGCGCGCGGCGGGCAGGTCCCAGACGACGGCGGTACGGCCGCCCGCCGGGACGGTGACCCTGCGGAAGGCGAGCAGTTCGCGCAGGCGCGGCAGCACCCGGCCTCCGGTACGGCGCCCGAACAGCGGCACGACGACCTCCGCCGCGGCGCCGCCCGGGTTGGCGACCTCGACGCTCACCCGGACCGTGTCCGCGCCGGCCTCGGCGGTGAGGCGGTCGAGGAGCACGGGCCGGTAGCGCAGGCCGTGGCCGAAGGGGAAGAGCACCGGGTCCGGCGCGTCCTGGTAGACGTCGCCGGCGGGGTGCCGGTCGTTGTGGCGGACCGGCACGGCGCCCGGATGGGCGGGCGCGGTGAACGGCAGGCGGCCGACCGGCTCGTAGCCGCCGAACAGCGCGTCGGCGATCGCGTGGCCTCCGTGCGGGCCGGGGTAGCCGGCCCACAGCAGCGCGTCGGTGTGCGCCAGGACGCCGGTGAGCACATGCGGCCGGCCGGCGACGACGACGGCCACCACGGGGCAGCCGGCCCGCGCCCGGACGGCGGCGACCAGGTCGTCCTGGCCGCCGGGCAGGGTGAGATCGGCCAGGTCGACGCCTTCCCCGGCGGTCGCCGTGGCCGCCTGGCCGGCGATCGCCCCGTTGGCCGCGAACTCCTCGGCGTACGTGCGGTGACTCGTCCCGCCGAGAGCCAGGATCACCAGGTCGGCGCCGCTCAGGTCGGCCGCCGTGGGGACACCCGGCGGGCACACCACCTCGGCGTCCGGCAGGGCCCGCCGCAGGGCGAGGTCCAGGCCGGCGGCCGACCCCGGCGGGAGGGGCGGCACGTAGTCGCCCAGCAGGGCGGTGACGTCGCGGGCGTTCGGGCCGGCGAGGACGACCTTGGTCAGCGACCGAGGTTCGAGGGGCAGGAGGCCGCCGGCGTTGTGCAGCAGGACCAGGGACTGCCGGGCCAGGCGGCGGGACAGGCCGTCGGCGGCCCGCCCGGCCAGCACGAGCGCCTCGCGGCGCTTGGCCAGAGTGAGCGCCTCGTGGCGGCCGGCCAGGGTGAGCGCCTCGCGTTCGGCACCTGGGGCGGCCTCACCATCGGTGTCCCCGAGCAGGCCGGCGCGGTGCTTGAGGGTGAGCACCCGGCGGCAGGCGGCGTCCACCAGCTCGGCCACCCGCGGGTCCGCCAGGGCCGCCTCCTCCAGCAGGGCGAAGGACTCGTCCCAGAGCGACAGGTCCACCCCGGCCTCCAGCGCGGCCATGGCGGCGGACGCCGGGTCGCCCGTCATCGCCGTCAGCCGGTCCACGGCCAGCCCGTCGGCCATGACGATCCCGTCGAATCCGCATTCGTCCCGTAAGAAGCCGGTCAGGAGGTCGCGGTTGGCGCAGCACGGCACCCCGTCGATGTCGTTGTAGGCCGCCATGAACCCCAGCGCCCCGGCCTCCACCGCGGCCCGCGCCGCCGGGAGGTGCAGCTCGCGCAGGTCGCGGGGGCCGATGACGGCGGACTGGCCGTTGCGCCCGCCGACCGCCTCGCCCTGGGCGGCCAGGTGCTTGAGCACGATCGCGACCCCGCCGCGGCCCACCGCGCCGCGATCGGCGCCCTGCATGCCGATCACCAGCGCCCGCGTGAGCTCGGCGGCCAGCAGCGGATCCTCCCCGAAGCACTCCTCCGCCCGGCCCCAGCGCGGGTCCCGCAGCAGGTCGAGCGCGGACACCAGGGCCAGGTGCACGCCGCTCGCGGCGAGTTCGGCGGCGACGGCGGCCGCGGCCTCGGCCAGCAGGTCCGGATCCCACCCGGCGGCCACCGCGAGGTTGGTGGGCAGCAGCGTCCCGCCGAGCGCCTGGTGCCCGTGCGGGGCCTCCTCCGACAGCAGCACCCCGATCCCGTGGCCGCCGGCCCGCGTCACCTCGTCCTGGACGAGGGCGGCGACCTCGGCGCGCTCCTCCGGCCGGATCCCGTCGGCCCAGGTGCGGCCCGACCAGGCGTCGGCGCGGAAGACCCCGTACAGCGCGCCGAGCCCACCCCACCGGTCGAGCTCGGCGCGGGCGAGATCGGTGAGCCGGAATCCGCCCCGAGGGTCCCGCTCGACGGCCTGCCAGCCGTAGAGGCGCTGGTTGAGCTGGCCGACCTTCTCGCGCGGGGACAGCTTGGCGAGCAGCCGCTCGACCGGCTCAGCGGTCGGCATGGGCGGCCATCCGGTCGAGGACCTCGTCGTCGGCGACCGAACTGTAGAAGGTGCGGCCCGTGGGCTCGGCGTGGACGAGCCGTTCGATGCCGCGGGCGCGCAGCGCGGCCGGGTCGCCCGCGGTCGCGGAGGTCACCAGGGCGGGGCGGGCCCCGGCGCGGGCGCGGCCCATCCAGGTCTCAAAGACGCCGCCGCCGGGGGAGAGCTCCGCCCGTGACACGGGGACGTCGTCGGCGCCGACGGGGACGACGACGGCCTCGGTCCGCGGGGAGGGGCGCGACCGGTGCCGCAGCTCCGCGGCCAGGTCGGCGAAGCGCCGGCCGATCGGCTTGACCGCGCCGTCCGCCCCGATCAGGCCGAGGCTGTGCTCCAGGTCGGGGAAGTCGGCCAGCCGGCGCTCCACGTCGTGCGAGCACCACCACGTGACGCCCCACAGGGCGTCGCTGTCGGCCGCCGCCCGCACGGTCCCCTCGCAGAAGCCGGGCGCCTGGTCCTCGGTCAGGTGGTTGAGCGGCGCGCCGACCTCCTGCAGCCAGACCGGACGCGCCGGGTCGAGGGCGAAGGCGCGTGACAGCTCGATGAGGTACGCGGCGTGGGTGATGCTTTCGTGTGACATCGCCCCATAGCCCTGGGCGGTGCCGTTGAAGATCCACGAGTGGATCACGCTCATCTGGCCGTGCCGGCTGGAGTGCGCCGGGGTGAAGGGGTGGTCGTCGGCGTACCAGACGGCGTCGTACTCGGCGTTGAGCCGGAAGTGGCGGCGGTCGCGCGGCCCATCGCCGTGCAGCGCCCGCAGCCAGGATGTCACCTGCCGGGCGGTGGCCGGCATCGGGCTCGGATGCAGCGCGGAGGTGAACTGGTTGACCTCGTTGCCCAGGGTCAGGCCGAGGAAGTTGGGCAGGTCGTACAGGTGCCCGTCGAGCGCCTCCACCAGCTCGGCCTGCGCGGCGATCGCGTCGGGGTCGGTGAACATGCTGCGCCGATGCCAGTCCGTCAGCCAGCTCGGCACGAAGTCGAAGCCGGACAGGTGCCCCTGCAGGACGTCCACGCTCGCATCGAGGCCGGCCTCGCCGGCGATCTCCACGACGCGGCGGACGTCGTCGAGCGCGCGGCGGCGGATCAGCGTCCGGTTCGGCTGCAGGACGGGCCACAACGGCATCACGCGTACGTGGTCCAGGCCCAGCCCGGCCAGGGCCTCCATGTCCCGCCGGGTGGCCGCCCAGTCCGGATCCAGCCAGGAGTAGAACCAGTCCTGGGAAGGCGTGTAGTTGACCCCGAATCTCAGCATTTCAACCTTTCAAGCCTCCCGCTTCGAGCCCGCGGAAGAAGTAGCGCTGCAAGATGGCGAAGAACGTGACGATGGGAACCAGGGCGATGATCGTGCCGGCCGCGATGAGGCGTGGATCGTCGTAGAAGGTGCCGCGCAGGCGGTTCAGCCCGACGGTGAGGGTGTAGTTGTCCTCGTCGGACAGCACGATGAGCGGCCACAGGAAGTCGTTCCACGAGCCGACGAAAGCGAAGATCGCCACGACCGTGATGACGCCCTTGACCTGGGGGACGGAGACGCGGATGAACCGCTGCCAGGCGTTGGCGCCGTCGACGATGGCAGCCTCCTCGAACTCGGCCGGCAGGTTGCGGAACGCGTTGCGCATGAGCAGGACGTTCAGCGCGGCCACGATCGTCGGCAGGACGACCCCCAGCAGGGTGTTGGCCAGCCCGGCCGCCCTGACCAGCAGGAACTGGGAGATCAGCACGGTTTCGGCCGGGACGAGCAGGGCCGCGACGCAGATGGCCGCCGCCACCCCGCGGCCGCGGAAGCGCAGCTTGCCCAGCGCGTACCCGGCGCAGGTGGCGCCCACCACGTTGCCGGTGACGGCCATGGCGGCCACGAGCAGGGAGTTGAGCAGGTAGTGCGGCACCGGGACGCGGTCGAGCACCGTCGCGAAGTTCCCCAGCGTGGGATGGCCGGGAAGCAGCTCGGGCGGCCGCGTGTAGAGCGCGTCGCCGGCTCCCTTGAGCGACAGCGAGACCTGCCACAGCAGCGGGCCCGCCAGCAGCACGGCCATCAGCAGGAGGATGAGGTAGCGCACGACCATGCCTGCCGCGATGCGGCGTCGCGCGGACGGACCGGACATCAGGAGGACCTCTGCTTGCGTTGCAGGACGAGCTGCGCGACCAGCAGCCCGCCGAGGATGACGAACATGACCAGGCTGATCGCGCCCGCGTAGCCGGTGCGCGCCTGCAGGCCGGTGCCCTCGCGCTGGATGAGCATGGTCATCGTGAGATCGCCGCCGCCGACCCCGCCGGTGCCGTCGGTGAGCACGTAGATCTCGCCGAACACCCGGAAGGCCGCCACCGAGGACAGCACGCCGATGAGCCCCATCGTGGAGCGCACCCCCGGGACGGTGACGCTGAGGAAGCTGCGTATCGGGCCCGCGCCGTCCATCGCCGCCGCGTCGTACAGGCTCTGATCGATGTTCGCCAGCGCGGCCAGGTAGATGACCATGTAGTAGCCCAGGCCCATCCACACGGTGACGAACATCGCGCTGAACAGCAGCAGCCACCGGTCGGTCAGGAAGGGCACCGGCGCGGCGACCGCCTTGAGCGTGCCGAGCAGCTCGTTCACCAGGCCGCGCTTGTCGAGCATGTTCGTCCAGATCAGCCCGACGATGACCGGCGACATGATCACCGGCAGGTACATCGTGGTGCGGAAGAAGCCCATCAGCCGGCCGGCGCCGCTCAGCAGCGAGGCGAGCACGAGCGGCAGCGCCACCATGAGCGGCACCACGCACACCGTGTAGAGCGTGGAGTTCAGCAGCGCGGTGCCGAAGCGCTCGTCGGTGAACATCCGCCGGAAGTTGTCCCACCCGGTGAACTCCCCGGCCCTGAGCAGGGTGGAGTCCGTGAACGCCAGGCGCAGCGTGTTCAGGAACGGCACGAGGACCAGGACCACGATGACGGCCAGCGCCGGCAGCAGGAACAGCCACGGGGTCAGGCGCCAGCGATGGGTCGCCGGCGCGCTGCCCTCGTCGTGCGTGGCGGAGCCGGTCATCCGTGCGCGGCCAGCCGCTCGTTGGAGTACTTGACCGACTCGTCCAGCGCCTGCTGCACCGTCTTCTTGCCGAGCAGCGCCTGGGCGATCTGCTCGCGCAGCGTGTCGGCGTCGGCCGAGCCGGAGAACGCCGGAGGCCACCACACGACCGCCTTCTTCACCTGGGCGGCGCTCTCCAGGCGCACCTTCGTGGCGGGGTCGCCGTCGTCCTTGGTGAAGTACTCGTCGTCCATCGACCCGGCCGACGAGGGGAACACCGAGGCCTTCTTGGCGAAGGCGAGCTGGTTGGCGGTGTTGGTGACGTACTTGGCGAAGGCCGTGGCCAGCGGCTGGTTCTTGCCGGCGGCGTTCACGACGAGCGACTCGATGTACATGTTGGGGGCGGCGTTGCTGATCCGCGGCCCGATCCCGAGCGTCTTGTAGATCTCGGGCGCGGTGTCCTTCAGGTCGTTGAGGGTGTACGAGCTGCCCGACAGGTACGCCAGCCGGCCGGCCTTGAACTCCTCGACCTCCTTGGTCTGCAGGTTGTTCAGCGCCTCCTGGGTCAGGCCCTTGCTGGCGAACAGCTTGCGGAAGCGCTCGACGAACTCCGCGCCCTTGGCGTCGTTGTAGGTGAACTGCTTGCCCGCGGCGTCCATGAGGGGCACGCCGTACTCGCCGAACATCTCGATGACGGGCATCCGGGCGATCATCGACACGTCCGAGCAGTTCTTGGCCATGGTCTCGGCCTGGTCGAACAGCTCGTCGTAGGTGGCGGGCAGCTTGGCCGGGTCGAGACCGCACTTCTTGAACAGCGCGGTGTTGAAGAACGCCGGCCCGGTGTTCAGGTACCACGGGTAGCCGTAGGTCCCGCCGCCGAGCCCGCTGAACGTCATCGCCTGCCACGCCTTGTCCAGATACTGGCCCTTGGCCTGGGGGTCGGCCTTGTTCAGGTCGAGCAGGACCCCGGCCTGGGCCAGCGTGTAGGCGGCCTCGGGGCCCATGTCCACGACGTCGGGCAGCGCCCCCGCCGCGGCGTCGGCCGACAGCTTGTCCTGGTAGCCCTCGGCGGGCTGGTCCACCCAGGCGATCTTCGTGCCCGGGTGCTCCTTCTCGAAGGCCGCGATCAGCTCGGTGAAGTACGGCGTGAACTTCTCGTTCTTCAGGTTCCACGTCTGGAACTTGATCGATCCCGTCAGCGCCCCGCCCGAGGCCTGCGGCGTCGCTCCGCCGTCACCGCACCCGGACAGCAGCAGCGATCCCAGGGCCAGCGCCGCGACGCAGGTCCGTGTTCTCATTGGACATCCTCCTTGAGTGATGCATGAGTGGCGATCCGCAGGGTCGCCACCTGGAAGGGGCCAAGGTCCAGCCGCGCCTCGCCCACGGGACGGCGCGCGCCCGCCGGGCCCAGGGCGACGGGCAGGTCCTCGTCCGCGCCGAGCTCCCGTTCGAGCAGGTCGGTCTCCCACACGACGGCTCCCGCGCCGAGCTCCTCGTGGCAGCTCAGCCGGGCGCTCGCCCGTCCGCCCCGCGTCTCGTACACGCGTACGACCAGGTCGCCGGAGCCGTCGTCGGCCTGCTTCACCCAGTCGACGAGCGCGTGGCCGGTGAGGAGCTCCAACCGGACCAGCGGCGCGGGCAGGCCGGTGAGGTCGGGCGCGTTGAACGCGTACGCGGCCTCGACCGCGGCCGGCACGTCCGCGCCGGGCAGCACCGCCCAGCGGAAGGTGTGCGTGCCGAGGTCGGCGCGGGGGTCGGGGAAGCGCGCGCCCCGCAGCAGGGAGAGCCGGACGACGGTGGAGTCGCCGTCGGCGCGGGCGTCGGCCCCGTACATCGTGTCGTTGACGATCGCGAGGCCGAAGTCGCCGTCGTCCACGTGCACGTAGCGGTGCATCGCGGCCTCGAACATCGCCTCCTCGGTCGCGGTGTTGGTCAGCAGCGGGCGTTCGACGTAGCCGTACTGGGTCTCGAAGCGCGCGGTCCGCGCCAGGACCCGCACCGGGACGGCGACCTTGAGCAGGCGTTCGCGCTCCTGCCAGTCCACGGCGCACTCGGTCTCGAACCGCCCGGTGCCGGCCCGCAGCCACATGGTCAGCGTGACCGTGGACGCGCCGGTCCGCCGGACCACCTCCACGCCGGCGTCGGGCCCGCTGCGGACCACCCTGCGGCTGGTGACGTCGTCGAGCGCCCGGGGGTGGCGCAGCACGTGGCGGTCCACGTCCCAGGCGTCCCAGCGCACCGGCTCGTCGCGGAAGAGCTGCAGCTCGTTGAGGCGGCGGCCGGGCGGGACGACCTCCCGGCCACTGCGCAGGTCGAGGAGCGAGACGACGTGGCCGCCGCCGTCCACCACGACCCGCAGCAGGCCGTCGTCCAGCACGGTGGCGCCGGCCTCGCCGTCGGAGACCTCGACCCCGACCACGACCCCGACCACGACCGGGGCTGTTCCGGGCCGCGCCGGAGTGGTGAACGGGGGCAGCCCGCCCTCGGCCCGCTCGTCGCCGAGCGCCGCGCCTGCTCGCTTGATCAGATCGTGCAGGCGCTCCTCGATCGCCAGGTAGGTGTCGCGGGCCTCGCGGTGCACCCAGCTGATCGACGTGCCCGGGAGGATGTCGTGGAACTGGTGCAGCAGCACGGTGCGCCAGATCTCGTCGAGGTCCTCGCGCGGGTACGGCGCCCCGCGCAGCGCGCTCGCCGCCGCGCTGAGATATTCGGCGGCTCGGAGCAGCGACTCGCAGCGCCGGTTGTGCCGCTTCATGGCCGCCTGCGAGGTCAGGGTGCCTCGATGCAGCTCCAGGTAGAGCTCGCCCCGGTAGACCGGCTCCAGCGCCCCGGCCTCCCGCAGCTCGGACTCGGCCTCCTCGAAGAACTCCGCCGGGGTCCTGGAGATCACGCGTGGCGCCCCCTCCAGGTCGGCGAAGCGGCGCAGCCGCTCGGCCATCTCCCGGGTGGGGCCGCCGCCTCCGTCGCCGTAGCCGTACGGGAGTAGCGAATGGGAGGCGATCGCCTTGTCCTTGAACGTGGCGACCGCGTGATGGAGCTCGCGGGCGGTCACCTCGGCGGCGTACGTCTCCGCGGGCGGGAAGTGGGTGAAGACGCGGGTGCCGTCGATGCCCTCCCACCAGAAGGAGTGGTGCGGGAAGACCGTGGTGTCGTTCCAGGAGATCTTCTGCGTCAGGAACCAGCGGGACCCGGCCCTGCGGGCCAGCTGCGGCAGGGCGCCCGAGTAGCCGAAGGAGTCGGGCAGCCACATCTCGCGGGGCTCGCGGCCGAATCGGCTGAGGAAGTAGCGCTTGCCGTAGGTCAGCTGGCGCACCATCGACTCGCCGGTGGGGATGACGCCGTCCGCCTCCACCCACATGCCGCCGACGGGCACGAACCGGCCCTGCTCGACATAGTGCCGCAGCCGCTCGAACAGCTCCGGACAGTGCTCTTCGAGCCAGCTGAAGTGCTGGGCCGCCGACATCGTGTACACCAGGCCGGGGTCGGCGTCGAGGAGGGCGAGCGCGTTGGAGACCGTACGGGCGAGCTTGCGGACCGTCTCGCGCAGCGGCCACAGCCACGCCGTGTCCATGTGCGCGTGCCCGACGGCCGTGATCCGGTGGGCGCTGGCGTGCGCGGGCGTGGCCAGGACGGGAGCGAGGATCGCCCGCGCCCGCCCGGCACTCGCCTCGGCGTCCGCCTCGTCGTAGACGTCCAGGGCCTCCTCGATCGCGCGCAGCAGCCGCCAATGACGCGGCTCGTCCGCGCGCAGCTCGGCGGCCAGGCCGCCGGCCACGTCCAGGTCACAGCACAGCGCGTGGATCTCGGGCGAGAACGCGGCGATCTCCGCGCGGCGCAGCCTGAACTGCTCGAACGGCTCCTGCGCGCCCTTCTCGCCGTGCTCGGTGACGACGAAGGGCGGCAGGCCGAGCAGCAGGGGATTGGCCGCCGCCTCGACATACAGCACGAACGAGCCGTCGGCGTCGACCAGATCGGCCCCGTGACCCCGTAACCGGATGTCGGACTGGCGGGGGTGCAGGCCCTTGACGATCGTCCCGTCCGGGGTGAAGACCAGGCCCTCGCAGTGACCGCCCACGGAGTGGTCGAACCAGCCCAGGTCCAGCACCAGGTCGATCGGGCCGTCCTGCCCCGGGTCGACCGTGCCCCGGATCCGGAACCAGGTCGTGGACCAGGCCTCGCCCCAGGCGGCGCCCAGGGGGAAGGGGCGGTAGGCGGGGGCGGCCCGGCCGGCGTCGGGTTCGAGCCCGAGGGCATGGCGGGCGCGCACCGGCTCGCCGCCGTCCGGGACCGTCCAGGCCTCGACCTCGACACCGCCCAGCCGGGTGTGGAGCCGGGGCTGAATCCGTTCCCGCCGCACGCGGGCGAGCCTCTCTAGCGTGCGGCTGAGGTGGTTGTGCATTCCGTACCTCTCCGTAGCGGAGGTCTCACAATCGGCCTAATACGTTTTAGTACGTTATGATCAGCAAGCGACCGCAGACTAATACGTTTTAGGTGCTGCGGTCACCCGGGGGGCTCATCAAGTTTGCATAACGACGGTTGTCCGCCATGGAGGATCGATGCCGCCGAACGACCAGGTTCCGCTTCAGGACTCAGACGGTTCGTCCGAGCCTCCCGCGTCCCTGGCGGGCACTGCGCCGGCCCGGCTGAGGAGCACCGACATCGCGCGGCTGGCGGGGGTCTCGGTGTCGGCGGTGTCGCTGGCGTTCAACGCCCGCCCCGGCATCAGCGATGCCACGCGCAAGCGCATCCTCGAGGTCGCAGAGGAGCTCAACTGGCGCCCGCACCGCGCCGCCCGCGCCCTCAAGGGGGCCAACAACGACGTGGCCGGCATCGTCATCGCCCGTCCGGCCCGCACGCTCGGCGTCGAGCCGTTCTTCGCCCACTTCCTGTCCGGCCTGCAGTCCCGCCTGTCCAACGAGGGGATCGCCACCCAGCTCCTCATCGTCGAGGACACCGAGGCGGAGGTGGCCGTCTACCGCCGCTGGGCCGCCGAGAACCGGGTCGACGGGCTCGTGCTGCTGGACCTCACGGTCGACGACGTCCGGCCCCGGCTCGTCGCCGACCTGCGCGTCCCCGCCGTCATCCTGGGCGGCCACGGGGCCCCGCTCCCGCTGACCAGCGTCTGGGTCGACGACCACGCGGCGATGACCCGCATCCTCGAATATCTCGCCGCGCTCGGCCACCGGTCCATCGGCCACGTCAGCGGCGTACCGTCCTACCAGCACACGCGCCGCCGCCTGCGGGCCATCGGCGACGCCCGCGAGAGCCTCGGCATCGACATCGCCAGCGTGGCCACCGACTACTCCGACACCCAGGGCGCGTCGGCCACCCGCCGCCTCCTGGAGGCGAGTCCGCGGTGCACGGCGATCATCTACGACAGCGACGTCATGGCCGCCGCGGGGCTCGGGGTGGCCACCGAGATGGCAGTGCCGGTGCCCGGCGAGGTGTCCATCGTGTCCTTCGACGACTCCATCCTCACCCATCTGCCGCATCCCCCGATCACCGCCCTGACCCGCGACACGTACGCGCTGGGCACGCTGACGGCGACCGAGTTGCTCCACACGATGGCCGAGCGCCCGGAGCCCCGCGCGGTCCAGGCCCCGACGCCGGAGCTCGTCGTCCGCGGCAGCACCGCCCCACCGCCCGGCGCGTGATCGCCGCGTGGCTCAGCCGGCGAGCCATCGGCCGAACCACGCACGGGTGCGCCGGAGCAGGTCGAGCTGGTGGTCGCGGTCCTGGATGGAGTGTCCTTCCCCGGGATGGACGACGAACTGGTGCTCGACGCCGAACCGCCGCAGGCCCCGGTGGAAGTACACGACGAGCATGCCCCAGTCGCTGATGCCGGCGCCCATCACCGCGGCCTTGAACCGGCCCGGTCTGCCCCACGGCCCGGGACGAGCCAGGCCTCGGTCATGGAGTCGTGGTGGCCGTTCAGCCGGCTCCGCCATGCGGCGGCGTCCGCGAGGATCATCATGCGTCCCATCCTCCCGGTGAAAGTGTTCATCGATTGAGCACTTATCAGCGGTGCCGGCCGAGGGTCTCGCGTACGAGGTCGCGCAGCCACACGTGCGCGGGGTCCACGTCGTAGCGGGGATGCCACGCCTGCGACAGCGTCATCTCCGGCAACGCGAACGGGATCGGGAACGTCGCCAGCCCCAGAGCCTCCACCAGTGGCCGGGTCAGCCGTTCCGGCGTCATCCCCACCAGGTCGGACTGCCGCACCACCAGCAGCGACGCCTCGAACGTCGGCACCGAGCCCGCGATCCGGCGCGTCAGCCCCATGCCGGCCAGGATCTCGTCCACCGGGCCCTCGTCGCGGCCCCGCCGGGTGGCGATCACGTGCTCGGCCGCCGCCAGCCGCTCCGCCGTGACCGGCCCGTCGAGCAGCGGGTGCCCGGGACGGACGACGCCCACCGCCCGGTCTGCCATGATCGGCTCGACCCGCGTCTCCGGCGCCGGGTCCGAGATCACGGTCACCTCCAGGTCCGCGCTCCCGTCACGCAGCGCCCGCGCGTCGCCGTACCCCTCGGGGATGAAGTGGAAGCGCACCCCGGGAGCCGACGCGGCGGCCTCCGTCAGCAGCGCCACGCTCATGGCCGTGATCACCGCGTCCGAGGCCAGGATCGTGAAGCGCCGTACCAGCGTGGCCGGGTCCAGCCGGCCCGGCGGCGTGAACACCTTCCTGGCCGCCTCGACCAGCGCCCGCACCTCGTCGCGGACGGCCAGCGCCCGCGGCGTGGGCACCATGTGCCGTCCCGAGCGCACCAGCACGGGATCGCCCATCGCCTTGCGGATGCGGCCGAGAGTGCGGCTCATGGCCGGCTCCGACAGGTGCAGCCGCTGCGCGGCGGCCGAGACGCTGCCCTCCTCCAGCAGGACGTCCAGCGCGATCAGCAGGTCCAGGCTGGGTTGCGTCTGACGCATATATCACCTGAAAAAGATGCATTTGAGGTCAAGTCAGGACCGAGTTTACGGTGAATTCCGCGGGAGGCCTCCGCTCGACTCATCACCCATCTCCACAACCCGGGGGTTTCGCATGCCCGCATCGACGTTAGAAACCGGTCATCCCGCCAGGACGCGGATCATGGCCCTGATGGCCTCCTCCGTGGTCCTCGCGGTCGCCCTGGTCGCCGCCGTCAACCTCGCCATCCCCACGCTCGCCGCGAGCGAGCTGCGCCCGTCACCGTCCCAGATCCTCTGGATCGTGGACGCGTACGTCATCGTCTTCGCCTGCCTGCTCATCCCCGCCGGAGCGGCCGGCGACCGGTTCGGCCGAAAGGGGGTGCTGCTGGCGGGCCTGGGCGTGTTCGCGGCGGGCTGCCTGCTGGCGGCGCTCGCACCGGACGTCGGCACGCTGATCGCCGCCAGGGCGCTCAGCGGCGCGGGCGCGGCCCTGGTGATGCCCGCCTCCCTGGCCCTGACGGTCGGCGTCTACCCGGCCGCCGAACGCGGGCACGCCGTGGCCGCGTGGACCGCCGCCACCGGCGCGGCCGGGGTGGTCGGCAACGTGGGCGGCGGCGCGGTCATGGAGTACCTGCCGTGGCGGGCCCTGTTCGGCGTGCCGGTACTGCTGGCCGGGGTGCTGGCGGTGCTGGTCGCCGTGCTGGTGCCGCGCGCGCCCCGCGAGGCGTCGACCCCGCTGGACCTGCCGGGGACGGTGCTGCTCACGGCCGCGTCCGTGGCGCTGCTGGCGGGGGTCATCGAGGGGCCCGAGGCCGGGTGGGGGAGCGGGCTCGTGCTGTCGGCGTTCGGCGTGGCGGCCGTGCTGTTCTGCGTCTTCGTCGGGCACCAGCTCCGCGCGCCGCGGCCGCTGCTCGACCCCCGGCTGTTCGCGCTGCCGCGGCTGCGGGCGGGGACGCTGGGCGTGGCGGTGACGTTCTTCGGGCTGTTCGCGATGTTCTTCGTCAACGCCCGCTTCCTGCAGGAGGTCAAGGGCTTCTCGCCGCTGGTCACCGGCGTGGCCATCGTGCCGCTCGTCATCCCCATGATCGTCCTGTCGCGGCTGTCGGGCCGCCTGCCCGCTCGGCCCGCCGTCCCGGCCGGGCTGGCGGGGATCGTGGCGGGGCTGGCGCTGCTGTCCTTCGCGGACGCGGCCATGCCGTACCCGGTGTACGCGGTCGGCCTGGTCGTCATGGGGGCGGCCATGGGGGTGTGCCTGCCGGTGCTCTCGCACGAGATCATGGCGGCGCTGCCGCGCGAGCGGGCCGGGCTCGGCTCCGGGCTCAACAGCGCCACCCGCGAGCTCGGCAGCGCGGTCGGGGTCGCCGTCATGGGCACGGTGATGGCCACGTACGGGATGAGCGCCGGATACCGCGTCGTGGCGGCCGTGGTCCTGGCCGGCGGCCTGCTCGTCACCTGGTGGCGCGCGCGGGACCGAGACCCGGGCCGCCCCCGGGGCGGCCCCGGCGGGCGCCCGGCTCAGTAGCGTTCGCTCAGGTTGAGGTTGATCTCGGTCAGTACGGTCGTCGCCTTGGTGTACGTGAGCAGGTGCGCGAGGTCGTCCGGCAGCAGGAGCGTGGCCTGCGCGTGGCGGGCGGCCTGGGCCACCGACTTCAGCTCCAGCGCGGCGGCGACCAGCGAGGAGATCTTCGTCGCCGCGTTGATCCGCCGGTCGGCGAGGTTGAGGTAGGTCGTCAGCAGCTGGGCCCGCAGGAGGTCCGGCTGCCTGATCGAGAGGCCGAAGACCGCGTTCACCTCGGCCCGGGAGAGCGCGCCGTCCGGGGCCGAGCCGTCGGCCCCGTCGAAGCGGGAGTCGGTCGCCTGGATCCGGGCCAGCAGCTCGGCGCTCTGCCGGTCGGGGTGCAGCTGCCAGGACAGCTGCGGCCACGGGTTACGGGTGGGCGGCACCTCGGTGACGGTGGTCGAGGCCGCCGCGGTCACCGGTTCGTAGACGCACCCGTTCCCGTTCCGGTACGAGACCGAGGCGGCGTCGGGCAGCTCGTCCCCGGCGGCGAACAGCAGGCTGGGCCGGGCCGTGAACCGCACACCGGAGGTCGCACCGCCGTCGATCGAGCCGAGCGACCAGGTGAGCGTGGTCGTGCCGTCCGGGTTGGCGGTCACCGACGAGGGCTTGGGCCCGGTGCCCTGGTCGAGGGCCCGGCTGTAGGCGACCTCGGCCGGGAGGGTGTCGGTGAGGGTCACATCGGTGGCGGTGCCGCTGCCCGCGTTGACGACCTTCAGGTCGATCGTCATGGCCTCGCCCGCGTTGACCGTCCGCGGCGCGGTCTTGGCCAGGGTGAGCTTCGGGGCGTGCACGGCGGTCTCGGCCTTGGCGGTGTTGTTCGCCGTGTTCGCCTCGGCTCCGCCGCCGGTGTCCTTGGCGGTCGCCGTGGCCGTGTTGGTCAGGACGGTCCCGTTGGCGGTGTCGCAGGGGATCGCGTAGGTGAACGTCTCGGTCCTGGACGCTCCCGGGCCGAGGTAGGGCACCTGGCGCGTCTGGGCCGCGCCGCCGGGCGGGGTGTCGGTCAGCCCGATCGCCGTCGCCGCGCCGGTGCCGACGTTGTCGAGTTTCACCTGGTACGTGAGGGTGTCACCGGGTTCGGCGTCGCGCTTGTCGACGCTCTTGGTCGTGGCGATGTCGGGGTCGTACTGGTTGAAGAAGGAGACCTCCTGCCGCAGCACAGTGGCGAAGTCGAGCTCGCTCTCCGGACTTCCGCCGGTCCCCTTGCAGGTCGGCGCACTCACCGGGTAGCTGCTGCAGGCTCGCCCCTTGCTGTCGGGCGAGTTGCCGGCCCGGAACCTGACGGCCGCCCAGTCGTTGTGATCGGTGAGGGTGGTCCTGTCACCGCTGCCGTTGATGTCCACGCTCACCCGGGTCGAGTCGATGATCGGGACGCCGGTGCCCGTGGTGGTGTTGTCGTTCCAGTTGAGCGGTCCGTTGCCGATCCCCGCTCGCCAGGGCCTGACCGAGCTGTCGGGGTGGGCGAGGTTGTCGGTCATCCAGAACGTGTAGTCGGTGCCGTCGCCTATCCCGTTGCTCTCCAGGAGTGAGCTCTCGACCAGGTCGGGAAGCTTCCCGGTCGAATACCCGATGCGGGTCGCCCCGGTCTTCCAGGTCCCGATGTCGTTGACGAGCAGGGGCGGCGGGCTGTTGGGGACGCCCGACTGGAAGAAGTAGTTCATGACGCTGGGGTAGTTGGGCTTGAAGTTGTCGTCGGTGTCGTCGCCCTGGGGCAGGGCACCGCCGTGGGCCAGGCCGAGCGCGTGCCCGAGTTCGTGCATGAGGGTGCCGGCCTGGTCCTGCACGGTGCCGACCTCGGCGTCGGCCTTGCCCGTTCCGGTGTCGAGCACCTGCACGTCGGTGCGATGCGCGCTGGTGGTGTCGCAGGTGCCGTCGCCGCCCACCCGGATCGCTGTGCCGACCATCTTGTCGTCGCCCGCCGGCTTCGTCTGCAGGACGCCGTCGCCGCCGTAGTCGACGCCGAAGTCCGCCACGCATGTGGTCCGCCACGAGCCGAGGGTGACGAGAAAGTCCTTGTTGTTGTCCCTTTGGAACTCGCAGCACTCGCCTGAGGTCCCCGGAAGGGTCTTGTCCCCGTCCTCGCGGCTGACGATGAGGTCGTGCCCGAAGATCGCATAGTGCGCGTACAGGGACAGCTCATGGGGGAGGTGGTCGTTGCGAGCGGAGACGAACTCGGTGTCGTTGACCAGTCCGATGGCCGGTTGTTCGTTGAGTCGCGCGCCCGGGATGTAGACGAAGTCGACGCCGTCGGGGCGTGCGCCGTACGGGCACGGATTCGCCGCTCGGACCGGAGCGTTCTTGAAGGCGTTCCTGACCAGGGTGATCGCGTCGCCCTTGGGCTGGTGGGAGTGCCTGCCGTCGGCCATGTAGTCGACCTGCAGGATGATCGTCTTACGGCACGGGTCGGCGCCCAGCGCCGGCAGGTCGGCGAGAACCGTGCCGTTGCGGTCGCGGATCCCCGAGAGCTCGACGATGTCCGGGATGCCGTCCTGGTCGGTGTCGGGAAGATCGGTGGTGACCGTGATGCCGAGCCTGGTCCTCCTGCCGTCGTTGTCCTTGGGGAAGCCGTGGTCGCCATTGCCCTCGACGCAGCTCTGGCCCTTGAAGTCGCCGGTGGAATCGATGCACGGCGTGCCGAAGACGATGCCGTCCCCCGACAGGGACCTGGAGCGGAAGTCGTAGACGAGGTTCAGCTCGATGTCCTGGGGCTGCGGGCTGATGTCCATCCTGTCGTCATTGGTGTTGAGAGCGCTGTCCCAGTCCCACAAGCTGACGGTGATGTCCACGGTCGGCTTGTCACCGGGCAGGTCCGACTTGGTGAAGACCCAGCCGTCGGGCGCCTCGGGCAGGCCCTTGGGCGAGAACTCGTCGTCCTCGATCCGCGGGCCCACCTCGATGGGCCCGTCGGCGATCTGGACTTTCGGGTAGTAGTCCCCGTCTTTCAGGCCTCCGCCGTCCGGGTTCTCGATCTGGAAGAGATAGTCGATGGAGAAGGTCAGCGAGACGTTCGGGGCCGGCGCCGCCGCGGCGGGCGTGGTCAGGGCCGGGATCGACGCAGCGAGCAGCGCGCCGATCGCCCCGAACGCGAGCCGCCGGCGCCACCTTCTCGCTCCATGTTTGAAGCTCACGGTCGTTTCCTCCAGGAGAGTTCGCCTTGCGGAGGATCGTCCGGCTTCTGGTCCCGGCCGCGCATGAGTAGCCCCTACTCATGTCGGGCCGCCGCGCCCTACATCTGCGGGATCTCGATGCGTGCCGGATCCGTGCCCGACGGCGGTGCCCGGCACGGCCGCCCCGTTGGATTGGTTGGTTCGAGGAGGAGCTGCGGAAAGAGGCGCTTCTCGATCGTGGAGCCGCCGGGCTGTCCTGAGATCAGCGACCGACAGGTGCGGCATCGCCGGGCTCATCGTCGGGGATCGATGTGGATCTTCGGGCCCGGTCCGGCGTCGGCCGGGCGGTG
This sequence comes from Nonomuraea sp. NPDC004186, assembly GCF_053603495.1. Classification (NCBI taxonomy): domain Bacteria; kingdom Bacillati; phylum Actinomycetota; class Actinomycetes; order Streptosporangiales; family Streptosporangiaceae; genus Nonomuraea; species Nonomuraea sp. NPDC004186. The sequence goes on from NZ_JBSGFQ010000151.1 coordinate 19,984, forward strand.
GCCGGCCAGGATGTCGGCGGTCTCGGCCAGGCCGACCGTGGCGGCCACGAGCGGGCAGGCGTCGACCGAGCCGTCGGCGTAGGCGGCGATGGTCCCCGCCAGCCCGGCCGAGCCGCCGAGGATGCCGACGGCGGTGACGTCCTTGAGGAGCAGCGCGCGGGTGTCGAGGGTGCTCGGGGTGCCGGCCAGGCCGATGTAGACCACGTGCCCGGCCGGTTCGACGAGGTCGACCGCGAGTGCGGGCAGCTCGGGCGCGTTGGAGGCGTCGATGACGGCGTCCCACCGCAGCTCCGGCAGCGACGGCCGGGTCCACGCGCCCGTGAAGCCCAGGGACTGTGCCAGGCGCAGCCCGTCGAGGTCGCGGCCCAGCAGGTGGACCTCGATCCCCTGGGAACGCGCGAACAGCGCCGCCAGCAGGCCGATCGTGCCCGTGCCCAGGATCAGCAGCCGCTCGCCGGGCCGCAGGCCCGCGCCGTGGACGGCGCGCAACGCGTTGCCACCGGGCTCGACCAGCGCGCCCAGCGTGAGGTCCATGCTGTCCGGCAGCGCGTGCAGCGCCGTCGCCGGTACGGCGAGCCGCTCGGCCAGCGCTCCGGAGCGGCCGAGGCTGATGCCGATCTCCGACAGCTCGGCGCAGACGTGGTGGCGGCCGGCGCGGCAGCGCTCGCAGTGCCCGCAGCCGAGCATGGTGTCACCGGTGACGCGGCGGCCCAGCCAGCCGGCGTCCACGCCATCGCCCACGTCGGTCACGCGACCGCACCACTCGTGGCCGGGGCGCAGCGGGTACCACGACCGCCCGGTGTGCAGGTAGCTCATCTCGCCGGTGAACAGCTCCATGTCGGTGCCGCACACCCCGGCCCGCTCGACGTCCACGACCACCTGCCCGGGCGCGGCGACCGGCGGCTCGACCTCCTGGACCTCGGCCTTGCCCGGGCCGGTCAGCACCAGCGCGCGCACTACCGGGCCTCCACGACCTGCGGGCGCCGGTCGCTGAGGTCGGCGTGGTGGACGGGGTTCCCGGGGCGGGGCGCAGATACCAACATGTTCCGAACGCTAGACCACTGTTCCGAAAAGTGGAAGTTCTGCTCAATGAGAGCTTCCTGCGGGAAGTGAGTATCGGCTAATCTCGCAAGCAACTTCCATAAAATAAATCTTCGTTCCAACTATTGGAATGAAAGGATCTCATGACCTCCTCCCGCACCGCCCTCATCACCGGAGGCGTCAGCGGCCTGGGCAAGGCCGCCGCCCTCCGGCTGGAGAAGGAAGGCGTCTCGATCATCACCGCCGACATCGCCGACGGCGCCGACCTCGTCCTCGACGTCACCGACGCCGCCGCCGTGCAGGCCGCCGCCGACGAGGTCGGGCCGGTCGACATCCTGGTCAACTCCGCCGGGATCGTCGGCCCCAACGCGCCCCTGTGGGAGATCCCGCTGGACGGCTGGCGGCGCACCTTCGAGGTGAACGTGCACGGCACCTTCAACGCCTGCCGCGCCTTCGTCCCGGGCATGCGCGAGCGCGGGTGGGGACGCATCATCAACATCGCCAGCATGTCCGGCAAGGACGGCAACCCGAACATGGCGCCGTACTCCGCCTCCAAGGCCGCCGTCATCGCGCTGACCAAGTCGCTCGGCAAGGAGCTGGCCACCAGCGGTGTGCTGGCCAACGTCATCGCGCCGGCCGTCATCGCCACCCCGATGAACGCCACCACCGGCCCCGAGGCCCTGGCCCACATCACCAGCCTCATCCCGATGGGCCGCGTCGGCCGGCCCGAGGAGGTCGCCGAACTGATCGCCTGGCTGGCCTCCGACAAGGTCAGCTTCTCCACCGGCGCCGTCTACGACATCAGCGGCGGCCGCGCCACCTACTGACGCCCAGGCCGGTCTCCTGCGAGACCTGGACGATCAATGAGTCCGACGCATATTTGTCACGCCAGGCGATCGTGATCCACGATTGATCCGTGGAGCTGCAACAGATGCGCTATGTGGTCGCGGTGGCGGAGACGGCGAACTTCACCCGTGCAGCCGAGCGCTGCCGGGTCGTCCAGTCCGCGCTGAGCCACCAGATCGCCCGGCTGGAACGGGAGCTGGGCGCCCGGCTCTTCGACCGCACCAGCCGCCGGGTCACGCTGACCCCCGCCGGCGAGGCGTTCCTGCCCGCCGCCCGGCAGGCCCTCGACGCCGCCGAACGGGCGCGGGCCGAGGTGGCGGCGGCCTCCGGGGAGCTCCGCGGCCGGCTCGCCATCGGCGCCATCCCCACTGTCACGGCGGTCGACCTGCCCAGCGCGCTGAAGACCTTTCACGTGCGCCATCCGCAGGTACGGATCACGCTGCGCGTGGGGGCGAGCGACGAGCTGGCCGAGCAGGTCCGTCAGGGCGCTCTGGACATCGCCTTCCTCGGGCTGCCGCCGAGCGTGCGGCCGAAGGGCGTCCGGGGGCTCGCCCTGGCGCGGGGCGAACTGGTCGCGGTGGTGGCGCCCGGCCACCCATTGGCCGAAGCGCCGGCCGATCCACTGGCCGACCCGCCGGCCGAGGCTGCCGGCGTGGATCTGCGCCGGCTGTCGGAGGAGGTGTTCGTCGACTTCCCCGCCGGCACGGCCGCGCGCGCCCAGTCGGACGAGGCGTTCGCCGCCGCCGGCGTCAGCCGCGAGGTCGCCTTCGAGATCACGAACGCCGACCTCATGGCCCGGCTGGTCCGGCTTGGCCTGGGCGTCGCCATGATGCCCGCCGCCTTCGCGCCCGAACTCCCCGGCGTGCACGTCGTCGAGCTCCGCGATCCGCCCACCCGGGTGGAGCACCTGATCTGGAGCAGGGGACGCCCGTCACCGGCCGCCGCCGCGTTCCTGGAGGTCCTGGACATCCGGGCGGAAAGGACAGATCACGGGGCGGTCAGCGGTTCGGCCTGATAGGCGCGGTGCAGCAACCGTACGAAGGGCTCGGCCTCCGGCAGGGGCACGGAGCCGATCCGGTGGACGGGCACGCCCGGCGTCCACGAGTTCATGACCACGGCCCCGGCCAGGGCGGGCAGGTCGGCGAGGGTGATCTCCTGGGCGCGCTGGGGCACGCCGAGGCGATCGAGCCGCCGGCGGACGACGGCCATCGTGGTCCCGGTCAGCATCTCGGCCACGGGCCACACCACGGCGGTGCCGTCCCAGAAGGCCAGGTTCCAGATCGAGCCCTCGCTGAGCCGGCCGCGGCGGTCGACGAAGGCGGCGTCGTCGAAGCCCTGGCCGGCGGCCTGGCGGAGGACGTACGTCTTGGCCACCTCGCCGACGTGCTTGACGGCGGGCAGGAAGCGTTCGTGCTCGACCGCCGCCAGCGCCAGCGGGCCCGCCGGACCGGAGGCGGCCGGCCCCGTACGGACCAGCACCTCGGGCTCCCCCTCGGCCACGGTGAACTCGCCCGCCGGTGAATGCACCGTGGCCGTCAGCGAGACGTCGGCCGGGCCGGCCCGCAGCGCCGCCCGCAGGTAGGAGCGCACCCGATCGTCGGGCACCGCCCGGCCGAACAACTCCACCGAGGCGTGCCGCAGCCGTTCCAGGTGAAGGTCGAGGCCGCGGACCCGGCCTCCGCGCACCTGCATGGCGGTGAAATGCGCGTAGCCCGCGAAGGCGAGCGGCGCCAACTCCTCGGCGGTCGCAGGACGGCCGTTGCGCTGAGCGACAAACATTGAAATATCCCCCTTTAGGTGGTGATCAGGGGAATCGAGCCTGCCGCAGCCCGGCCGGATCGCCCAGAACCCTGCTCCGCGTACGACCGTTGTTCCTACTACTGGGAGGGTCAGCCTTGTTCGTCGTCGTGTGCGTACTATCGGGGGTTATGAGCGAGATCGGCGAATTCCTGCGCAGCCGGCGGGCGCGGCTGCGGCCGGAGGACGTCGGGCTGCCGGTCTTCAGCCGGCACCGGCGCGTGCCGGGGCTGCGCCGCGAGGAGCTGGCCCAGCTCGCCGGCGTGTCCGTCGCCTACCTCACGCGGCTGGAGCAGGGCAAGGGCAACAACGTGTCGGGCGAGGTGATCGGGGCGATCACGCGCGCTCTGCGGCTGAGCGACACCGAGCACGAGCACCTCACCCGCCTGGTCAAGTGCAGGGACCGCAGGAAGTACGGGCCGCCGCCGCTGCAGCAGGTGCGCACCGCGCTCGGGCAGATGCTGGCCTCCCTGGAGGGGGTCCCGGCGTACGTGACCGGGCCGCGTTCGGACATCCTGGGCTGGAACCCGATGGCGGCGGCCCTGTTCGGGGACTGGGACCGGCTGCCGCCCCAGGAGCGCAACTGGGCCCGGCTGGTGTTCCTGGAGCCCGGCCATCGGCGGCTGTTCGCGGACTGGGAGGCGAAGGCCGCCGACGTGGTCGGCGCTCTGCGCCTGTACGCCGGCTGCTACCCCGACGATCCGCGGCTGCTGACGCTCGTGGGCGAGCTGTCGGTGAAGAGCGAGACGTTCCGCCGGCTGTGGGCCGGGCACGACGTGAAGGAGAGCAACCACGGCACCCGGCGCCTGCGCCATCCGCTGCTGGGCGAGCTCACGCTCTCCTTCGAGTCGCTGCGGCTGCCCGACGACCCCGAGCAGTCCCTGACCGTCTACCACGCCCCGCCCGGCTCCGCCCAGGCGGAGAACCTGCGGCTGCTGGCAGGCTCCGTCAGCACTCGATGACGTTGACGGCCAGGCCGCCGCGCGAGGTCTCCTTGTACTTGTCGAGCATGTCGCGGCCGGTGTCACGCATGGTCTTGATGGCCTTGTCCAGCGAGACGAAGTGGCGGCCGTCGCCGCGCAGGGCGATGCGGGCGGCGGCGATCGCCTTGATGGAGGCCACCGCGTTGCGCTCGATGCACGGGATCTGGACCAGGCCGCCGATCGGGTCGCAGGTCAGGCCCAGATTGTGCTCGATGCCGATCTCGGCGGAGTTCTCCACCTGCTCCGGCGTGCCGCCCAGCACCTCGGTCAGCCCGGCCGAGGCCATCGAGCAGGCCGAACCCACCTCGCCCTGGCAGCCCACCTCCGCTCCGGAGATCGAGGCGTTCTCCTTGAACAGCACGCCGATCGCCGCCGCCGTCAGCAGGAAGCGCACCACCCCGTCGTCGCCGGCGCCGGGCACGAACCGCGTGTAGTAGGTGAGCACCGCCGGGATGATGCCCGCGGCGCCGTTGGTGGGCGCGGTGACGATGCGGCCCCCGGCGGCGTTCTCCTCGTTGACCGCCAGCGCGAACAGCGACACCCAGTCCATCGCGTGCAGCGGGTCCTTCTCCGGCGCCTCCGCCAGCAGGCGCCGGTGCAGCCCATGCGCGCGGCGGCGCACACGGAGCCCGCCGGGCAGCACGCCCTCGGAGGCGATCCCGCGTCGGACGCACTCGGTCATCACCCGCCACAGCTCCAGGATGCCCGCGCGGATCTCCGCCTCGGTGCGGCCGAAGGCCTTCTCGTTCTCCAGCATCAGCCCGGAGATCGACAGCCCGGTGTTGGCGCAGTGCTTGAGCAGCTCCTCCGCGGTCGTGAACGGGTACGGCAGGACCGTGTCGTCCGCCTTGATGCGGTCCGCCCCGGCGGCCGTCTCGTCGACGACGAAGCCGCCGCCGACCGAGAAGTACACCTTCTCCCGCAGGACCCCGCCGTCGGCGCCGAAGGCGGTGAAGCGCATCCCGTTGGGGTGCCCGGGCAGCGAGATCCTGCGTTCGAAGACCAGGTCCTCGCCGACCACGAACGGCACCGGGTGCGTGCCGGCGAGCGACACGGTGCCCGACTCCCGCATGGCGAGCAGCCGGGCGTCGACGGAGTCCACGTCGACCAGCTCCGGCTTCTCGCCGGACAGGCCGAGCAGCACGGCCTTGTCGCTGCCGTGGCCCTTGCCGGTCAGCCCGAGCGAGCCGTACAGGATCACCTGGACCCGGGCGACGGACTCCAGCAGCCCGTCCTGGCGCAGCCCCCGGACGAACCTGTGCGCGGCCGCCATCGGCCCGCCCGTGTGCGAACTGGACGGCCCGATGCCGATCTTGAACAGGTCGAAGACCCCGATGCTCACGTCACGTACTCCGCCGCCGCGTCCAGCAGCCACTCCGCCAGGTAGGCGGCGAAGGACGAGCGCACCAGCACCAGGAACCCGTCCTCCCGGGGCACGAGCACGACCTGCGCCCGCGCCAGCATGGTCTGCGCGCACCGGCCCGGCCCGAACGCGCGCGGATGCAGGTCGAGCGCGCAGCCGTGGGCGAGCAGGCGCGCTTCCGCAAGCCACAATCAGTGCGGTGTTTCGCCCCTGATCATCGACACCGACCGGCGGCCGGCATTGAGTGACCTGGCCCC
>NZ_JBSGFQ010000152.1:0-26210 GCF_053603495.1 Nonomuraea sp. NPDC004186
GGCTGGGCGCGCGGGTCGTGCGCGGCGGGGCCCCCCGGCGCGCTCACGACCCGCTTTCCAGCGTGCCAGTGCAGAGCCTCCGCCCGCGACAGCCCCGGGCTCCGCGGACGCTCCACGCGTACGACGTCGGCGCCGAGGCCGACCAGCAGCCTCGCCCCGTTGAAGGCCAGATCGTCGGTGAGGTCGAGAACCCGCAACCTCGTCTCCTCCCGTGTGTGCCGGAGGCTCGACGCTAGAGCGCGCGATCGCCGGGGCGCGACCCTGCCGGTCTGTCCAGCGGTCCGCGCGATCAGGCCGTACGGGCGTCCCACGCGTCCGGCGGCACCCCCTGGTCGCGCAGGTCGCCCTTGACCACCTTCGTCGAGGCGTTCCTCGGCAGGGCGTCGAGCACGCGCACGTACCGGGGGACGGCGTGGCGCGGGAGCCGGTCCAGGCACCAGGCGTGCACCTGCGGCGGGCTGAGCGTGGCCCCGGGCGCCGCGGTCACCGCCACCAGCACCTCCTCCTCGGTCAGCTCCGACGGCACGCCCACCGCGGCCACGTCGAGCACGCCCGGCATCGCGGCCACCGCCTGCTCGACGTCCCAGGTCGGGATGTTCTCGCCGCGCCGCCTGATGACGTCGGCGCGGCGGCCGGCGAAATGGAGGAAGCCGTCGTCGTCGAGCCGGCCGCGGTCCCCGGTCACGAACCAGCCGTCACGCAGGGCCTTCCCGGTGGCGGCGGGGTCGCCCGCGTACCGGCTGAAGATCATCGACTCCGCTCGGGGCCGGACGGTGATCTGCCCGATCCGGCCCGCCGGCACCGGCAGGCCGTCGTCGTCCCTGATCACCACCTCGTACTCCGGGACGGGCCGCCCGGCCGCGCCCGGCCGCCGGGTGCCGGGCGTGCTCGCCGCCACGTCGCCGAGCTCGGTGCACGCGTACGCCTCCAGCAGCAGCACGCCGAACCGCTCCAGGAACCGCCTCGACAGGCCCTCCGGCGCCGGTCCCCCGTAGGCGCGACGCACCTGGTGAAGGGTGTCGGAGCCGGTGGCGGGCGCCCGTTCCAGGATGGCCGCCACGGCGCCCATGAAGTTGAACGCGGTGACCCCCTCCCGCCGGCAGATCTCCCAGAACCGGGAGGCGGAGAAGCGCTGGTGGGCCACCAGCGTGGCGCCGGAGATCAGCGCGGGCAGCAGGCCCGCGTGCCGGACGTTGATGTGGTTCCAGGGGAAGACGTTGAACAGCACGTCCCCCGCCTCGTAGCCCATGGTGCGGGCCACCCGCCGGGCGTGCCGGACCCCGGCGAAGTGCGGCAGCAGCGCTCCCTTGGACCGGCCCGTGGTCCCCGAGGTGGCCATGACGACGGCGGGGTCCGCCGGCCCCGGCCGCCGCGCCGGAAGACCGTGCGGCGCGGCGAGCAGGTCGTCAAGATCGGCCGAGCCCGGCAGCTCGGCCGCCTCCCGCCCGGTCACGAGCACCACGCGGTCCATCCCCGCGGCCAGCTCGACCAGGCCGGGGTTGGCGCGCACGGCGTCCGTGCCGGCGATGAGCACGCGCGCCCCGGCGGCCCCGGCCAGCCGCCGCGCCGCGTCGAGCCGTACGTCCAGGGCCAGCGGCACCTCCACGGCGCCGAGCCTGGCCAGGGCGAACATCACCTCGACCAGCCGCGGCCCCGGCGGCAGGCACGTGAGGACCCGGTCTCCGCCCGTCACCAGGCCGGCGAGCCCGCCCGCGACGGCGGTCGCCCGCTCCAGGCACTCGCCGACCCGCAGCGAGGCGCCGCCCTCGAACCGCACGAGCTCCGCCTCCGGAGCGCCGGCCGCCCGGCGCTCCAGAAGGTCGAGCATCGTCTCCGGCGATGCCGTGACATCGTCCGTGGCACCGTCCATGTTCTCCCTCACGAGATGACAGGATGTCCCACCGCCGTCACGGGGACCACGGCGGGTGGATCGATGTACGGACCGCGAGCCGCCGGGGAACGCGTCTAGTCCACCTCCACGACGGCCTCGGCGAACTGGGCCGAGTACAGGCGGGCGTAGGCCCCGCCCTCGGCCAGCAGCGACTCGTGCGTGCCCTGCTCCACGATCCGGCCGTCCTCCATGACGAGGATCAGGCTGGCGTCGCGGATCGTGGACAGCCGGTGGGCGATCACGAAGCTGGTGCGCCCCTCGCGCAGCGAGCTCATCGCCCGCTGGATGAGCACCTCGGTGCGGGTGTCGACCGAGCTGGTGGCCTCGTCCAGGATCAGGATCGCCGGCTCGGACAGGAACGCCCGGGCGATCGTGATCAGCTGCTTCTCGCCAGCGCTGACCGTCCCGCCCTCCTCGTCGATCATCGTGTCGTAGCCGTCGGGCAGCGTGTGCGCGATGCGGTCCACGTGGGCGGCCTCCGCGGCTGCCTCGATCCGCTCGCGGGTGGCGCCTTCCGCCCCGTAGCCGATGTTCTCCGCCATGGTGCCGCCGAACAGCCAGGTGTCCTGCAGCACCATGCCGATGTTGGCGCGCAGCTCCTCCCTGGACATCTCGGCGACGTCGACGCCGTCGAGCGTGATGCGGCCGCCGGTCACCTCGTAGAAGCGCATGATGAGGTTGACCAGCGTCGTCTTGCCCGCTCCCGTGGGGCCGACGATGGCCACGGTCTGGCCGGGCTCCACGGTCAGCGACAGGTTCTCGATCAGCGGCCGGTCCGGCACGTACCGGAAGGACACGTTCTCGAACGCCACCCGGCCCCTGACCTGCGCCGGCCGCTCCGGCTTGGCCGGCTCCGGCGACTGCTCGGGAGCCTCCAGCAGCTCGAAGACCCGCTCGGCCGAGGCGACGCCCGACTGCACCAGGTTCGCCATGCCGGCCACCTGGGTGAGCGGCTGGCTGAACTGCCGCGAGTACTGGATGAAGGCCTGCACGTCGCCCAGCGAGATCGAGCCCGAGGCCACCTTGAACCCGCCCACCACGGCGACCAGCACGTAGTTGAGGTTGCCGATGAACATCATCGCCGGCTGGATGATCCCGGAGATGAACTGGGCGCGGAAGCTGGAGGTGTACAGGGCGTCGTTGTGCTGCTCGAAGATCTCGGCGGCCTCCTTCTGCCTGCCGAACACCTTCACCAGCGTGTGGCCGCCGTACATCTCCTCGATGTGGCCGTTGAGCTTGCCCGTCGAGGACCACTGCTTGATGAACTGCGGCTGCGAGCGCTTGCCGATGACGGTGGTGACGTAGACCGACACCGGCACGCTGACCAGCGCGATGAGGGCCAGGACGGGCGAGATCCAGAACATGACCACGAGCACCGCCACGACCGTCAGCACCGAGGAGATGAGCTGGCTCATCGTCTGCTGCAGCGTCTGGGCGATGTTGTCGGTGTCGTTGGTGGCGCGGCTGAGGATCTCGCCGCGCGGCTGGCCGTCGAAGTAGCTCAGCGGCAGCCGCGCCAGCTTGGCCTCGATCCGCTCGCGCAGCCGGAACGCCGCCCGCTGCACGACGGTCGTGGTCAGCCGGAACTGCACGATGCCGAGCAGCGCCGCCAGCACGTAGATCGCCAGCACCCAGGCCAGCACCTGGGCCAGCGCGGTGAAGTCGATGCCCTGGCCGGGCACCACGTTCATCGACGAGACCAGGTCGGCGAACGTGCCCTGGCCGTTGGCGCGCAGCCCCGCCACGGCCTGTTCCTTGGTGGCCCCGGCGGGCAGCTGGGCCCCGATGATACCGGCGAAGATCAGGTCAGTGGCGTGGCCGAGGATCTTGGGGCCCGTCACGGTCAGCGCGACGCTGGCCGTGCCGAGGGCCAGGACGACGGCCAGCAGCGTGCGCTCGGGGCGCAGCAGCCGCAGCAGGCTGCGGAGCGTGCCGCCGAAGTCGAGGGCCTTCTCGGCGGGCCCGGACATCATCCTGCCCGGCCCGAAACTGGGCTGGGGCCGGCGCGCGGGCGCTTGGGTCGTCATGCCGCGGCCTCCTGTTCGGTGAGCTGGGACAGCACGATCTCCCGATAGGTCGGGCAGGTCGTCATGAGTTCGGCGTGGGTGCCGCTGCCGACCACGCGGCCGTCGTCGAGGACGAGGATGCGGTCGGCGTCGCGGATGGTGTTCACCCGCTGGGCCACGATGACGATCGTGGCGTCGGCGATCTCCTCGGCCAGCGCCGCGCGCAGCCGGGCGTCGGTGGCGTAGTCGAGGGCGGAGAAGGAGTCGTCGAACAGGAAGATCTCGGGCCGGTGCACCAGGGTCCTGGCGATGGCCAGGCGCTGGCGCTGGCCGCCGGAGACGTTCGTGCCGCCCTGGGAGATCGGCTCGTCGAGGCCGCCGGGCATCGCCTCGACGAACTCGCGGGCCTGGGCCACCTCCAGGGCCTTCCACAGCTCCTCGTCGGTCGCGTCCGGCTTGCCGTACCTCAGGTTGGAGGCGACGGTGCCGGAGAAGAGGTAGGGCGACTGCGGCACCAGGCCGACCGCCCGGGAGAGCGCGGCCGCGTCGAGCTCGCGCACGTCGACGCCGTCCACCAGCACCTCGCCGGCGCTCGCGTCGAACAGGCGCGGGATGAGGTTGAGCAGCGTCGTCTTGCCGCTGCCCGTGCTGCCGATGATCGCGGTGGTACGGCCGGGCCGCGCCTCGAAGCTCACGCCGCAGAGCACCGGCTCCTCCGCGCCCGGATAGCGGAAGTCCACCGACCGCAGCTCCAGCTCGCCGAGATGTCTGTCCGGGGTGACGGGGGCCTTCGGCGGGTGCACGGTCGGCTCGGTGTCGAGCACCTCCTCGATGCGCTCGGCGCAGACCTCCGCCCGCGGGATCATCATGAACATGAACATCGCCATCATCACCGACATGAGGATCTGCATCAGGTAGGAGATGACCGCGGTCAGCGCGCCCACCTGCATGCTCCCGTCGGCGATGCGGTGCCCGCCGAACCACACCACGGCGACGCTGGAGACGTTCACCACCAGCATCACGGAGGGGAACATCAGCGCCATCAGCCGCCCGACCCGCAGCGACACGTCGGTCAGCTGGTCGTTGGCCTCGCCGAAGCGCTCGCGCTCGTGCTTGTCGCGGACGAAGGCCCTGATGACCCGGATGCCGGTGATCTGCTCGCGCAGCACCTGGTTGATCCGGTCGATGCGCTCCTGCATCGTGCGGAAGAGCGGGCGCATCAGCACCACGATCACGCCCACGATGACGATCATCACGGGCAGCACGACGAGCAGCAGCGACGACAGCGCCGCGTCCTGGCGCAGCGCCAGCACGATGCCGCCGACGCACATGATCGGCGCCGCCACCATCATCGTGAACGTCATCAGCACGAGCAGCTGGATCTGCTGCACGTCGTTGGTGGTCCGGGTGATCAGGGACGGGGCGCCGAACCTGTTGACCTCCTGGGCGGAGAAGTCCTGCACCCGGCGGAAGATCGCGGCCCGCAGGTCCCGGCCCAGGGCCATCGAGGTCCGGGCGCCGTAGTAGACGGCCACGATCGAGCAGACGATCTGGATGAGGGTCACACCGAGCATCACCAGCCCGATGCGCATGATGGTTGCGGTGTCGCCCTTGACGACGCCGTCGTCGATGATGTCGGCGTTCAGGGTGGGGAGATAGAGCGTGGCCAGGGTCTGCACGAACTGGAAGAGGACCACGAGTGTGATCTCTTTCCCGTACGGCCTGAGCTGGACCCGCAGGAGACGGAGCAGCATCAAGAGGCGCTTTCTGTCGATGGGGTGGGGGAGGGCCGCACGAGCAGCCCGTCGAGCAGAACGGAGACGATCTCCTCGTCGTCCAGGTCGCCGAACTCGCCGATCCGGCCGAAGCCGCGGTGCTCGCTCGACGCGATCAGCACGAGCAGCAGTTGCGCCGTGGCCTCGGGCGAGCGGCGCAGCCGGTCGCGGTCGGGCTCGATCAGGGCGGCGAGCCCGTCCACGATCAGGCGCCGGCCCTCCATGATCTGTTTGAAGAACTCGGCGTCGTCGGCCATCAGCTCCTTGGGCACGGCCATGAGGTTGATGTTGGCCCTCATCCCCGTCCGCAGCATCGCGACCGCCTCGCTCAGCCGCGTGCGCAGCTCGGCCCGCGTGCCGATGCCCGCCAGCGCCTGCGCCGCCGGCCGCGAGTCGAACGCGACCATGAGCGTCGCCCGCAGCAGCGAGGCCTTGTCGGGGAAGACGCCGAAGATCGTGCCCTCGGCCACGCCCGCGGCCTCGGCGATCTGACGGGTGCTCACCGCTGCGCCGTACTCGCGCAGCAGCGGGAGCGTGGCGGCGATGAGCGCGGCACGGCGGTCTTCCGGCGCCATGGCCGGCACTCTTCGTCTCCTCCTGTTCATAGCGGGCAATCCTAATGAGCGAGTACTCACTCGTTCAAATGGTTATACGTCAGGACCAACCGCTACGCTCCATCCGTGCTCAAACCTTGGTTGCCCGGTTTCCTGCTGCTCGCCGCCATCTGGGGCAACAGCTTCTTCTTCATCAAGGTCGCGGTGGAGGCCCTCCACCCGCTCCAGGTCTCCTTCGGCCGGATGGTCATCGGAGCGCTGGTGCTCCTGCTGGCGGTGCTGCTCGGCGGGAAGCGGCTGCCGCGCGACCCGCGCCTGTGGGGCCACTTCCAGGTCGCCTCGATCGTGCTCACCACGCTGCCGTTCACCCTCTTCGCGTACGGCGAGCAGTACGTCTCCTCCGTGGTCGCCGCCATCTGGAACGCCACCACCCCGCTCTGCACGCTCGCCTTCACCCTGCTGCTGCGCACCGAGAAGGCCACCGCCGGCCGGGTGGCGGGCCTCGGCCTCGGCTTCGCGGGCGTCATGGTCGTGCTCGGGATCTGGCAGCCGATGGGCGGCGGGCAGCTCGGCGGCAGCCTGGCCTGCTTCGCCGCCGCGGCCTGCTACGGGATCGGCGGCGCCTACATGGGCCGCTTCATCACCGGCCGGCGCCCCGAGCCGCCGGTCGTGCTGGCCGCCGGGCAGCTGCTCAGCGGCGCGGTGCAGCTGGCCGTGATCACGCTGCTGGCCGGGGTGCCGCTGGTGGACCCGCACGCGCCCGCCGCGGTCTGGTGGAGCCTGGCCGGGCTCGGCGGGCTGGGCACCGGGCTGGCGTACCTGCTGCTCTACTGGGTGCAGGTCCGCGCGGGGGTCACCACGACCTCCACGGTCACCTACCTGCTGCCGGTCTTCGCCGCGATCTCCGGGGTGGCCATCCTGGGCGAGGGCCTCAGCTGGAACCAGCCGGTCGGCGCCGTCGTCATCCTCGCCGCCATCGCCCTCACCCAGCGCGCCGCGCCCCGTCCCGTTCCCGCTCCGCCCGAGCAGGCCCCCGGCGCGGTGGATCACCCCGCGCCCCAACCGTGAACGGGGGATGAATTCTGCCGTAAGGTCGCCTTTCTGACCGCGCGGACCCGGCAATCGCCATCCCATAATTCCAGCCATGGGGGTTATTTCTAGAAACAGGATGCGATGAAGCGCTGGATCGGTGTCATTCTGGCGGCGGTTCTGGCCGGGGTGGCGGTCGTGGCGATCCTCTTGGGGAATCGGGCGGACGAGGCCCCGGAGGCGCTGGTGGTGCGGGGGGTCATCGGGTCGGAGAAGAAGCCGTTCTTCGACGACCCCCGGGTCAAGGCGGCCTTCGCCAAGCACGGGCTGCGGGTCGAGGTGGACACCGCGGGGTCGCGGCAGATCGTCACCGACGTGGACCTGAGCCGCTACGCCTTCGCCTTCCCCTCCAGCGTTCCCGCCGCCGAGCGGATCAAGCGCGACCGCGAGGCGGTCACCACTTATTCGCCGTTCTACTCGCCGATGGCGGTGGCCACGTTCGAGCCGATCGCGAAGCTGCTGGCGGGGGCGGGCGTGGTCCGCAATTCCGGCAAAGGTTACCAAATCCTCGATATTAGGAAATATCTGGATTTAATAGGCAAAGGCACTCGCTGGGATCAGCTTCCCGGCAATTCTGCTTACCCGGCTCGTAAGCGGGTCCTCCTCACCACGACCGACATCCGTACCTCCAACTCGGCCGCCATGTACCTGTCGGCCATCGGCTATGTCGCCAACGGCGAGGACGTGCCCACCTCCGACGCCCAGATCGCCAAGATCGCCCCGATGATCGCCCCCGCCGTGCTCGACCAGGGCTTCTCCGAGTCCACCAGCGAGGCGTCCTTCGACGACTACCTGGCGCTGGGCGCGGGCAAGACGCCGCTGCTGGTCGTCTACGAGGCGCAGTACCTGGCGCACGTCTTCGCCGGCGACGGCGCGATCAAGCCCGAGATGCGGCTGATCTATCCCTCGCCGACCGTGCTCAGCAAGCACACGCTGGTCCCGCTGACCCAGCCGGGCGACCGGGTGGGTCAGCTGCTCACGAAGGACGCCGAGCTGCAGGGCCTGGCGGCCGCGTACGGCTTCCGCACCACCGACCCTCAGGCGTTCGCCGGCCTGGTCGCCAAGACCGGCGCGCCCGCGGCGGCCGAGCTGGTGGACGTCGTCGAACCGCCCACGTACGAGCGGCTGGACCAGCTCATCACCACCATCGACTCAGCCCGGCCCTAGCAAGGAGATCCCGCACGTGTCCGATCTGGTGCTCACGCCGCCCGAGCCGGTCGCCCCGGTCCCGGCCAAGACGGCGGCCACCATGCTGCCGATCGCCGGCGAGCGCGCCGCCGAGCTGGCCGCCAAGGCCCGCGACTTCGCCGGCGAGCTGAGCGGGCTCGACCACCGCTCCCCCGAGTTCTCCCGCAAGGTGCACGACATCTCCTCGATGGGCGACACCGAGATCAAGTCGGCCTCCCAGGTGGCCAACCGCATGCTCAAGCGGCCGGTCGCCGCCCTGGACGCGGCCCGGGGAGAGGGCGCCGACGCCCAGGGCAGGGTCGCCAAGGAGCTGGTGGCGCTGCGCCGTACCGTCGTGGACCTGGACCCGAAGCAGGCGGCGAGCGGGACGCGCAAGCTCCTGGGCCTCATCCCGTTCGGCGACCGGCTGCGCGACTACTTCGCCAAGTACCAGTCCGCGCAGAAGCACATCGACGACATCATCCGCGCGCTGAAGTCCGGCCAGGACGAGCTGCTGCGCGACAACGCCGCCATCGAGGGCGAGAAGGCGAACCTGTGGGAGACGATGACCCGGCTGCAGGAGTACGCGGTCCTGGCCCAGGCGATGGACGCCGCTCTTGAGGAGCGCATCGCGCTGGCCGACGAGGAGCGGGCCACGGCGCTGCGGTCCGACGCCCTCTTCACCGTGCGCCAGCGCCACCAGGACCTGCTCACCCAGCTCGCCGTGTCGGCCCAGGGCTACCTGGCGCTGGACCTCGTACGCAAGAACAACCTGGAGCTGAGCAAGGGCGTGGACCGCGCCACCACGACCACGGTCGCGGCGCTGCGCACGGCGGTGACGGTCGCGCAGGCGCTGGCGAACCAGAAGCTGGTGCTCGACCAGATCACCGCGCTGAACGCCACGACCGGTGACCTGATCCTGGCCACCAGCGAGATGCTGCGCACCCAGGCGGGCGCGATCCAGAACCAGGCGGCCTCGACGACCGTGGACCTGGACACGCTGCGGCAGGCGTTCGACAACGTCTACGCCACGATGGACATGATCGACGCGTTCCGGTCGAAGGCCGTGGACAACATGGCGGTCACCGTCGACAGCCTGTCCGCCGAGCTGGGGCACGCCAAGGCGTACCTGGAGCGGGCCCGGGAGGGCGAGCGATGAGACGGGCGCTGTCTCTTCTCCTGCTCGCCGGCCTGCTGGCGGGCTGCGGCGGGGGCGAGGAGCCCGCCGACGCGCCCGACGTGCTCCGCGTGCTGGCCGGCAGCGAGATCAAGGACCTCGAGCCGCTGCTGCGGCGGGCCGAGGCGGAGGCCGGCGTCAAGGTGCGGCTCACCTACACCGGCACGCTCGACGGCGCCGAGCAGGTCGCGAGCGGCCGCGCCGACGGCCGGCTGGACGCGGTCTGGTTCTCCTCCAACCGCTACCTGTCCCTGATCGACGGCGCGCAGGCCAGGCTGTCCACCCAGTCCAAGATCATGATCTCCCCCGTCGTGCTGGGGCTGAAGCCCGCCAAGGCCCGCGAGCTCGGCTGGGACGGCAAGCAGGTCACCTGGGCCGGCATCGCGCGGGCGGCCAAGGAGGGCAGGTTCGGCTTCGCCATGACGAACCCCGCCTCCTCCAACTCCGGCTTCTCCGCCCTGGTCGGGGTGGCCGCGGCGCTGTCGGACGCGGACGGCGCGCTCAGCGCCGAGCAGGTGGCGTCGGTGACGCCGCGGCTGAAGGAGTTCTTCTCGGCGCAGCGCCTGACGGCCGGCTCGTCGGGGTGGCTGGCCGACGCCTACGCCCGCGACCGGCGCGTGGACGGCATGGTCAACTACGAGTCGGTCCTGCTGGGGATGCGCGAGCCGCTGACGCTCGTCTACCCGTCCGACGGCGTGGTGACCGCCGACTACCCGCTCACGCTGCTCGCCTCGGCCCCCGAACCCAAGAAGGCCCTGTACGGCAAGCTCACCGCCTGGCTGCGCAGCCCCGCCGTGCAGAAGGACATCATGACCGGCACCCACCGCCGGCCGATCACGCCGGGCGTGGCCCCGGACCCGCGCTTCGGCGGCAGGCAGCTGATCGAGCTGCCGTTCCCCAACCGGCGCAGCACCGCCGACGAGCTGATCGCCACCTACCTCAACCAGGTGCGGGTCCCGGCGGAGACCCGGTTCGTGCTGGACACCTCGGGCTCGATGGCGGGCGAGCGGATCGACGCGCTGCGGCAGGCGCTGGTCGCCCTGACCGGCGCCGACACCTCCGCCTCCGGCGCCTTCTCGCGCTTCAGCAACCGCGAGGCCGTCACGATGATCCCGTTCAGCAACGCGCCGATGCGGCCGGTCCCGTTCACCGTGCCCGAACGCGACCCGCAGCCGGTGCTCGCCCAGATCAAGGCGTTCGCGGAAGGGCTGTCCGCGGGCGGCGGCACCGCGATCTACGACAGCCTGACCGCCGCCTACGAGCGTCCGGTGACGCCCGGGCACTACACCTCGGTCGTGCTCATGACCGACGGCGACAACACCGACGGCTCCGACTACGCCGCCTTCGAGGCCCGTTACCGGGCGCTGCCGGAGGACCGGCGGGCGCCGGCGTTCGTGGTGCTGTTCGGCGAGAGCGACGTCGAGGAGATGCGCAAGGTCGCCGAGCTGACCGGCGGCGCCGTGTTCGACGCCCGCAAGACGTCGCTGAGCAGCGCGTTCAAGGAGATCCGTGGCTATCAGTGAGCGCGTCCTGCGCTACCTGGGCTCGAACCGGAACATCGCCGGCTCCTGTCTGGCGCTGCTCGGCCTGGTGACCCACTTCCTGGGCCTGGCGGGCGCGTTCTGGCCGGTGGTCGTGGTGGCGCTGTACGGGGTGGGCGCGCTGCTGGCCCCGCCGGACCGGGTCCGGCTGACGATCTCGCACGCCGAGGTGGAGACGCGGGCGCTCAGGGCCGACCTGGACGAGCTGCTGCGGCGGATCGGCGGGCGCTTCCCCGGCGACGTGCACGCGGCCGTGGACGCGCTGGCCGAGGTCCTGAGGGGCGTGCTGGACCGCGCCGAGCAGCTCACCGCCTCCCCCGACCAGCTGCACGTGGTGTCGCAGACGATCCGGCTGTACCTGCCCGCCAGCCTGGAGGCGTACGCGAACCTGCCGCGCGGTTACGCCCTCACCCGCCGCGGCGGGCGGGAGCGCAGCGCGCACGAGGAGCTGCTCGCCCAGCTCGGCCTGCTCGACGCCCAGCTGCGCAAGGTGGCCGAGGCCATCCACCGGGGGGACGAGCAGGCGCTGCGCGATCAGGGCCGGTTCCTGCGGGACAAGTTCGGCGGCTCGGAGCTGGACCTGGGCTGAGGGCTTGTGGGCTCCTGAGGCTCGTGGGTTCAGCCCGCGGACCGGTCGGCGGGCAGGCGGCGCCGACGGGCGGTGTCCGTCAGCGCCGGGCGGCGCCAGGCGCCGTCGGCGCGGTAGAGGTCGGTGCCCGGCGGGATGATCTCGTCGATGCGGTCGAGGGTCCGGTCGTCGAGGGTGAGCGCGGCTCCCTTCAGCGTCGCCTCCAGCTGCTCCATGGTGCGGGGGCCGATGATGACCGAGGTGACGGCCGGGTGCGCCGCGGGGAAGGCGACCGCGAGCTCGGGCAGCGAGCAGCCGAGGTCCGTCGCGAGCTCGATCAGCTCCTCCACCACCTCGAGCTTGGTGGCGTTCTCGGGGATGGAGGGGTCGAAGCGGTTCGGGCTGAGCGAGGCGCGGCCGGTGGTCAGGTCGATGGGCTGCCCCTTCCTGAACCGGCCGGTCAGGAAGCCGGACGCGAGCGGGCTCCAGGTCAGCACGCCCATGCCGTACCGCCGGCACACCGGCAGCACGTCGGCCTCGACGCCACGGGCGAGCAGCGAGTACGGCGGCTGCTCGGTCCTGAAGCGCCGCAGGCCGCGGCGCTCGGACACGTGGTGCGCCTCGACGATGTCCTCCGCGGGGAACGTCGAGCAGCCGAACGCCCGGATCTTGCCCTGCCCGACGAGGTCGCCCAGCACGTCGAGCGTCTCCTCGATGTCGGTCGTGTGGTCGGGCCGGTGCACCTGGTAGAGGTCGATCCAGTCGGTCTGGAGCCGCTTGAGGCTCTCCTCGACCTCCTTGAGGATCCAGCGCCGCGAGTTGCCGCCCCGGTTCGGCCCCTCCCCCATCGGGAAGTGCACCTTCGTGGCGAGCACGACGTCGTCGCGGCGGCCCCGCAGCGCCTTGCCCACGATCTCCTCGGACTCGCCCGCCGAGTACATGTCGGCCGTGTCGATGAAGTTGATGCCCTGGTCGAGGGCGTGGTGGATGATGCGGGCGCAGTCGTCGTGGTCGGGGTTGCCGACCGCGCCGAACATCATGGCGCCGAGACAGTGGACGCTCACCTCGATGCCCGTGCCGCCGAGGACGCGGTAACGCATGATCAGACTCCTAGCGATGTGGATGGGGTGCTGGGCGCGCGTCGGAGCCTACGGGCTAGAGCCGACTCTAGATCAAGCGGCCGCCGGGAGCCGCAGGTGGACGGGGAGTGCGGACAGGCCGTTCATGAGCAGTGACGGCGTCCGGGTCAGGCTCTCCGCGGGCACCGCCAGGCGAAGGTCGGGGAAGCGGTCGAGCAGCGTGCGGAACGCGATGCGGGCCTCGACCCGGGCGAGCGGCGCGCCGACACAGTAGTGGATGCCGTGCCCGAAGGCGACGTGCGTCGGGGCCTCCCGGGTGACGTCCAGCGCGGCCCCCATGGGGAAGACCCGCGGGTCGCGGTTGGCGGCGACCAGGGCGAAGTACACGACCGAGCCCGCCGGGAGCCTCACCCCGCCGGGCTCGACGGGCTCCACGGTGCGGTACGACAGGGTGGTCTGCACGGGCCCGTCATGGCGCAGGAGCTCCTCGATCGCCGGGTCGAGGAGCTCGGGGCGCTTGCGGAGCAGGGCGAGCTGGCCGGGGTGGGTGAGCAGGGAGCGCATGCCGTTCCCGATGAGGTTCACCGTCGTCTCGTGGCCGGCGATCACCAGCAGGAAGATCATCGACGTAAGCTCGTCCTGGCTGAGTCCCTCGCCGTCGTCGCGGGCCGCGATCAGGTCGGACAGCAGGTCGTCCTGCGGGTCGCGGCGCTTCTTCCCGATCAGTTCGCGGCTGTAGGCGAGCAGCGAGGCGACCGCCGCGTGGAATTCCTCGTAGCTGTAGATGCCGGGGGAAACGGCCGGCAGGGTCCATTCGCGGAAATCGGCCCGCTCCGCCTCGGGGATGCCGATCAGCTCGCAGATCACGCCGATCGCCAGCGGGTAGGCCAGCGCCGAGATGAGATCGACGGTCCCCCGGCCGTCGGCCTCGGCGAGCAGGTCGTCGGTGAGCTGCTGGATCCGCGGGACGAGCTTCTCGACCCTGCGGCGGGTGAACGTCGAGGTCACCAGCCTGCGCAGCCGCGGGTGGTCCGGCGGGTCGCTGTTGAGCATGGTCGTGTGGATGCCGCGCGCGACGTCCTGGGGCAGTTGGTGCGCGTACGCGCCCGACGTCCAGCCGCCCTTGACCAGCCGCGGGTCGGACAGCAGCGCCCTGGTCTCGGCGTAGCCGGTCACCAGCCACGCCTGCGTGCCGGCCGGCGTCGTGATCGGGTGGACGGGCCCCCTGGCGGCGAGATCCGCGTAAATGTGGTGCCGCTCGTCACCGCGAATCGCGGTGAACGGCGCCGGCCCGGATTCTCTGGGCGCGGAATCAGACAAGGCAATCCCCCATTGCTTCGATCAGTGAATTCGCGGGGGGAAACGTTACTCATGGGCGATATGCGGGCCATTGACAGTACGTAGACACCCGGGACTACGTACTTACGTTCGACGGCTAGGTAGTCATCCGGGTATCCCTCCCGTGCCGCTCGCGGCGCCGCCGTACGCACGCTGGATTCATCGACAACACCATCGAGGAACGAGGACAACATCAACCATGTGCAAGCACCGGCCACGGTGCCCATCCGCATATGCCGCCCATCGACTCGCATGTGGGAGTCCCGCATGAACGACCACGCCTTCATGAACCACGGCGCCGGACACCATCTCGACCTGAGCGTCCTGAGCCGGGCCTGGGGCTGGATCAAGTCCAGGGCCCTGGGCTCCGACGAGAACGAGGTTCCGGGTGAGCGGGTCGCCACCTGGTCGCTGTCACCGGACACGCGGGCTCGGCCTCTCATCCACGCCCGGCTGGCCTCATGGGGGCTCGACGGGCTGGCAGAGGCCGCCGAGCTGCTGGTGGAACAGCTGGTCGCCGACGTCGAGGAGCACGCGCCCGGGCCGTACCGGCTGACCGTCTGGGCCACCGACGGCGTGCTGCGCTGCGAGGTCGAGGCGGAGGCCGCGGACGACGCGCCGGTGCCGCATGATCTGCGGGTGTTCCGGCGGCTGGCCTGCTGCTGGGGCGCCGCGGGCCATGCCTTCTGGTTCGAGATCCCGATGAACGCTCAGGACAGGTGCCGCAACTCCGGTTGGGCCTCGGGAGGCCGGATCGCGTAGGTGACGGCGCGGTCGACGCCGAGCTTCGTCCCGTGGCGGAAGGCGGATGTGAACGCCGGTTTTCCGAGGGCGTGGCGGGCCTGCCGCGTGCAGCGTTCGTGCCAGGCCGCGTGGTAGCAGAGCCGTTCGGGTGAGGCGCCCGCCGCCTGCCACAACGCGTGCGCCGCGCCGAGGAGTTCGGCGGCCCTCTCGTGCTCCTCCCGGGCGCCGGCGATCCAGGCCAGCACTTCCAGGCACTGGGTCAGGCACCACCGGTCGTCGATCTCTCCGGTGAACCGCGCGGCCGACGTCAGGAGCGCCTCGGCCTGCTCGTAGTCGCCCAGGTTCCAGCGCGCGACGCCGAGCGCGAACTGGGCGTACGCGCGTGACACCAGCGCATGGTGGGACTCGCTCAGGGCCAGCAGTTCCTCGCCGAACTCCGCGGCCAGGCCGGGATCCTCGGTCGATCCGTACGCGGCCGCGAAGTAGAGGTTGAACATGAGCCCGTCCATGTCGTTCAGGGACCGGTGGAGGGCGAGCGACTCGCGCAGCAGCGCGAGGCCGCGCCGGGTGTCGCCGGCGGTGCAGGCGGCCACGCCCGCGGTCCGGACGGCGTACGGCACGAGGTCCTCGTTCCCCGATCTGCCGGCGAGGGCTCGGCAGTCCTCCAGCAGCGGCATCGCCGCGTCGAGGTCTCCCTGGCGCAGGGCGAGCATGCTGTCCGCCCAGAGCGCCGTCGCCCTGGCCCGGCCGGGCTCCGGCACCAGCTCCAGGCCGCGCTCGATCCAGTAGCGGCCCTCCGTGAGCGCGCCGGCGAGCACCCAGAAGCACCACATCGCGGACGCGGTGCCCAGGCCCAGGGGCGCCAGCGCGGGCTCGTTCAGGCACGCCTGGAGCGCGACGCGGATGTTGGGCAGTTCCTGGCGCAGGGCCAGGTACCGATCCAGCTGGTCGGACACCAACTGGTCGGTCCGGTGCGTCTCCGTCAGCTCGCGGTAGTGGCCGACGAAGCGCCTGCGCAGCCATTGCCGCTCGGCGGGCGTCAGCTGCTCGCAGCCGTACGCGCGCAGGCTCTCCAGCATGCGGAAGCCGAGCCCGCCCCGGTACAGGACCGACTTGTCCACCAGCCCGGCCAGGAGGTCGAGCACGTCGGCCGGATCGATGCCCTCGCCCGCGCACACCGTCTCCGCGGTGTCCAGATCGACCCCTCCGGCGAACATCGACAGCCGGGCCCACAGCCGCCGCTCCTCGGGCGAACACAGCCGGAAGCTCCATTGGATGGTCGCCCGCAGCGTCTGGTGCCGCGGCAGGGCCATGGGGCCGCCGGTGGCCAGCACGTCGAAGCGCTGGTCCAGCTCGTACGCGAGCTCCTCCAGCGACAGGGTGCGCAGCCGGGCCGCGGCCAGCTCGATCGCCAGCGGGATCCCCTCCAGCCGCCGCACCAGCCGCACCACGCAGGCGAGATTGCCCGCGTTCAGGGAGAAGCCCGGCACGACGTGCGCCGCGCGCTCCACGAACAGGCGCACCGAGTCGTGTCTGGCGGCCTCCCGTACGGTGCGGCTGGGCGTCTGCGGGCCGGCCGGCGCCTCCTCGTGGGGCGCCGGGCCGGCCTGGCTCCCGTGGAGTACCTGGACGGGATCGGGTACGGACAGCGGCGGGACCGGGAGCACCTGCTCGCCGTGCACGCCCAGCGAGTGCCTGCTGGTCACCAGGACCCGCAGGCGGGGTGTGGCATGCAGCAGCCGTTCCACGAAGTGCGCGCAGAGCATGTCCAGGTGCTCGCAGTTGTCCAGGACCAGCAGCATCCGCCTGTTGGACAGGTGCTCCACCAGCAGCCCCATGGGATCCGGGTGAACTCCGCGCAACCCCAGGGCCTCGGCCACCGCCGGCTCCAGCAGCTCGCCGGTCTCCAGGGTGGCGAGCTCGATCACCTCGACGCCGTCCCGGTACTTGTTCCGCAGGTTGTCCGCGAGCCTGAGCGCCAGCCGGGTCTTGCCGACCCCGCCGGGGCCGGTCAGGGTGAGCAGCCGCGTCCTCGCCAGCGCCTTGCGCGCCGCCGACAGTTCCCACCTTCGCCCAATGAAGGTGGATTTATCCAACAAAAATGTCATGAGGGCCCTGCCACTCCCGTGAGACACCGAACGGCGCCAAGCCTCCACACCCCAGAGTATTCCTGGCCCGTTTCCCGGCACAGCCGTCCGGAGCCGCCGGAGTCGCGTATTCTCATTTCCCCGGCAAAAGCCCGTCCTGACACCATTTTGCCAATGCGAACCCACAAATTTGCCGGACACTTGATTTCGATGAATCGCATCGGCTCCATGTGATTCCTTATTCATCATGAACCTCACCGCGGAGCCGGCCGTCGCCCGCCGCCCGTATCGCTGGGTCGTGCTGGCGCTGGCGTGGGCCGCCTTCACGATGACCGCCGTGGACCGGTCCACCTGGGGTCCCGCCTCGGTGGCGGTGGGCGAGCACCTCGGCGTGTCGCTGGCCGGGCTCGGCGTCTTCGCCACCGGCTACTACGTCGGCTACGTCGTCTCCAATGCCGCGGGCGGCGTGCTGACCGACTGGCTGGGCCCCCGGGTGGTCGTCGGCTGCTCGCTCTTCCTCGCCGGCGGGTTCATGATCCTGTTCGGCGGGACGGACTCCGTGGCGATGGGCATCGCGTTCCAGGCCGGGGTCGGGGTGTTCGCCGGGTGCGACTACTCCGCCGGGGTCAAGCTCATCTCCCAGTGGTTCCCGTCCAAGGACCGCGGGTTCGCCATGGGCGTGTTCATGACCGCCACCTCGCTGGGCACGGTGATCGCGAACGCGGTCGTCCCGAGCCTCATCGCCGCCTCCGGGTGGCGTACGTCCTACCACGTGTTCGGCGCCGCCTCGATGGTCGTCGCGGTGCTGTGCCTGCTGCTGCTGCGCGACGGCAAGGCCACGTCCGCCGCCCGCGCGGTGCCGGACCTGCGCCCGCTGGCCCGCGACCGGGACCTGTGGCTGCTCGGCCTGGCCGGGTTCGGCGCGCTGTGGGGCACCTACGGCTTCATCACCTGGTCCAACGCACTGATGATCAAGGGCGGTCACCTGACCCCCGTGCAGGCCGGCACCGTGGTGGCGATCTTCGGCGCCACCGCCATCGCGGCGAAGCCGTGCATGGGCATGGTGTCCGACCTGTTCGGCGGCCGGCGCAAGCTCCCGGCCGTCGCCGTGCTCGCCGCCTTCGTCGTGACGCTGCTGGTGTTCGGCACCCGCGACAGCCTGACCGGGTTCCTGTGGGTGGCGCCGTTCCTGGGGATCGCGGCGTACGTGTACAGCCCGCTGATGATCGCGCTGATCCCTGAGCTCGCCGGGGTCCGGCTCGCCGGGTCGGCGGCAGGCGCGACGAACGCGTTCTGGCAGCTCGGCAGCACGATCGTGCCGGTGGTGCTCGGGGCGGTGTTCCAGGCGACCCACTCGTTCTTCTGGGCCTTCGCCACGCTCGCCGCGGGGCCGCTGCTCGGCCTGGTCCTCCTGCTGGGGGTCCGGGAGCACAGGGCCGACGCGCGCGTCCCCGCCGTGACGGCTCTCACGGGGTGAGACCACGCGGCCGAGCAGATCGCCCGGCGGCCCGACCGGTTCTCCTCCTTCGCCGCCCTGCCCATGCGGGGCCCCGACGCGGCCGTGACCGAGCTGGGGCTGGTGTGCGCGCTGATCAACGGGTTCTCGCAAGTCGGCGCATGTTCTCGGCCGACTGCACGAGGCCGCCGCCTGGAGCCGAACGAGAACGACCTCGTCAAGATCGGCCGTACGAACGCGCGGCGGCTCCTGCGGCTGTGAGCTCCGGTCAGCACATCGAGGGAATGCGGGTGAAGGGATTCTGGAACGTGGGCGCCGGCTGCGTCGGGGCGGGGGCGGCTGTAACAGCCGAGCCCACGACGCCGGCGCAGACCTAGAAGGCGGAATGGCGGACGACGCCACCCCGGCACCCAGGCGGACGCCCCGCCGAAAACCTCGACGCCCGCCCCTAAGCCGACCCGCGCCAAGAAGCCCGCGAGCGCCGCGGTGAGCAACGATTCAGGGGTGGGCCCGACTCAGGCCCCCCCGGCCCGACCTCCGGCTCGACCTCCGAAGATCCCCCGGAGCGGCCCGCGGAGACCAGTGACGGAGGGCACGAGAGGCTGTGAGGTCACGCTCTGCTCGGGGGCGATCCCACCGGCCGACCACCCCCGTTGATCAACAGGCCGCCCGCGACGAGCAGCGCCGCCGCCGGGACACCGGCCGACGCCAGGATCGTCGTACGGCGGAGCCCGAGCGCCGGAGGGCGCGCGGACACCGGAGGGCCCGCGGACAAGGGCCGCGCGGTCGGCGACGGCAGCGCGGTCGGAGAGGTCAGCCGGGCGACCAGGTCGTCGGCGCTCGGCCGCTGGGCGGGATCCTTGGACAGACTGGCGGTGACGAGTTCGAGCAGCGTTCCGGCCGGCCCGGAGATCTCCGGCTCGTACGGCCCTCGTCCTCCACCAACGGCTGATTCACCGAGTCCCCCCAACAGCACCAACAGACCGGGCAAAAAGCTGCCAGCGCGACAGTCGGGATGTCCCACACTCGCGATCAAGAAGCACTTGTTTTCCACGGAGATCACAATCTCCGTACAAATGCGGACAAATGTTGACCGTTCCACTTTCCTGATGGTTAATCGGAAGGGAGTGCGCCGCTTTCAACGGGGGAAGCGGCTCTTCATGGCCATGGGGGAAACATGACCAGGAGTCTTGTCGGCATGCTCTTAGCCGCCACCGTCGCGACCGGGGTCATCGCGGTGACGCCGACGGCAGCCTCGGCATCCGAACTGGGGCAGAGCGCCGCTCGTCCACACCTGCTCGACTACAAGATCTACTTCGGTAAGTGCGAGGACACCTGCCGCATCAAGGTGCGGATCAAGAGCGTCACTCGCCTGAAGCTCTACGACGTCAGCCTGAACGCCCGGCTCTGGGTCAACGGCAAGAAGGTCGGATCCTGCTACGACTACGTCGGCAGCATCCGCCCCAAGGGAGTCCGCTGGGCCGGGTGCACCGTACGGTCGTCGAAGCTGTCCACCATGTGGAACCGCTACCTCGACGGCGAGATCGACTTCAACACCGAGACCAAGACCAACGTCCACTACGAGTGGTATTCGTGACCGGCGGCCCGGGGGCCCTCTGACCTGCTTCGGCGTAGGAGGCAGGCCGTTCAGTAGCCTGATCATTCCGTACGGATTCCGCAGCGAGCGTTGGGGGATCATGATTCCCCAACGCTCGCTCAATGCGTTGGTTGGCCGCCTCGCGCTCGCCGCAGCCGGTCATCCCTACATAGTGGATGTCCGGCTGCGTGCACCATTTGGAGGACGACTCATCATGGAGAGGGAAAGCGGCCATTCAAGGGAAATCTCGCGGCACACAACCGGAAAGCCGCCCTAGACGAAAGTTCTGATCGCGTCGCGGAGATTCCGGGCTCAGCCCGAAGGTCCCGATCCTCTGTGGAATGTAGGAGCAATGCAGGCCCCCCTCCACCAGTGCGGTGACCGGAAAGGTTCGCCGGGTTGCTCGTTGGCACGCGTGCCAACGTAAGGGCAGGCCGCCCCGGCGAAGCTTCCGATCACAGCACCAGCGTCGGGCTTTCGCCCCGGGCGATAGATGATCTGGCGTTCATAGAGGCTAGAAGCAGTCTTTTTGGGGCGTGCGTCCCGAGGCCTCGATCTCGACGGTCTTGCTCTTGGAGCTGCCGGAGGCCGTGAGGATCATCGCGATATGCAGCTTCTTGCCGGCGTGGCTGCCGCTGCCGCTGCCGCAGACCGAGCGCGCCTGCTTGGTGAGGTGGTGGAAGCGGTAGATGACCTTCTTCCAGTTCTTCTCCGGCGTCATGACCATCCACTCCTCACCGTCGGTCTTCTCGTCCGTGCAGTGGCTGACGCCCTGGCAGGGGTGGGTGTACTGCTTGACGGACGCCTCGGCGGGGTGGCTCAGCAGCGCTCCCGTGGCTGCCGCGGCCACCAGGCCCAGGGCAAAGGTCTTCATCATGTGCACTTAGATGTTCGCGGCAACCTCAAGGTTCGCGGCTGTCCGGGCTTACTTGCCATCGCTCTGCGCTCAGTTGACTACGTCGACCGGCGAGCAATGCGGTGAACCTTTCCGGTCACCGCACCAGCTGTCCCTGCTCGGCGCGGCGATCCCAGGCCGGGGCGGTGCTAGATGAGCCGTTCCTGACGGAGTTTCCGCAGCGTGATGGCGGTCAGCCCGTACGTATCCATCAGCTCCTGCTCGGACGGGAGCGGCTCGCCCGGCTTGAGCCGACCGGAGGTGATCGCGTCGCGCAGGTCCTCGGTCACGTACGTGCTCTTCGCGTGCACCGTCTCGACGCGGCCCTGCTCGGCGGCATGACGAGCGCCCCCGTACCGCCGTCGCGGCGCCTGGTTGAGTTCGTATTGCTCGGGTTCGCATCAACCCGGCCAGTGCTTCCACGAGCCGGCGTGTAAGTGCTCGGCACAGGTGCCTGAACGAGATTCGACGGGCTGAAGTCCTGAAGGTCACCAGTCCACGGGACCGTTCACGTCGAAGAAGCTGCCGCTGGGACCGTCCGCCGGGAGCGTGGCGGCGCGCACGACGACCTTCGCGCCCTGTGATGGATGCAGCGTTCCGAGGTTGCTGTTCAGATCGGTCGCGTTGTACCGGGCACACCGAGTTGATCTTGATCGGCGTGTCGTTGAGTTCGACGGCGAGCCATCCGGTGAGCCCGTTGAGGAGGGTCTTCGACGTGGGGTAGGCGAAGGACAGGAACGCTCCCAGCGGGTTGCCCGGAGATACGGGCGTGGTGATCGACCCCACCGTGCTGCTCACGTTCACGATGCGCCCGGCCTGCGCCTTCTGCACGAGCGGCAAGAACGCCTGCGTGACTCGCAGTGCCCCGTAGAAGTTCACGTCGAACGTGTTCTGGATCGTTTCCAGCCGCACGGTACGGGGAAGGCCTTCACCTTCCCCGATCGCAACCCCTGCGTTGTTGACCAGCACGTCCAGTGCGCCGGTCTCGTCGCCGACGCGCACCGCAGCAGCCCTGACGCTTTCCGCGTCGGTCACGTCGAGGCTGACGAAGCGAACGTCTCCGTCATTGGCAAGTTCCTTTGCCGCGGCTTCGCCACGCCCCTGGTGGCGGCATCCCAGCCAGACGGTGAAGCCCTGCTGCGCGAGCTGACGTGCGGTCTCGAATCCAATGCCCTATTCGCGCCGGTGACGAGCGCCGTTTGCTTCGTGATGTTCATGAACTCAATGCTGCAGCGCCAGGGCGGCACGATCCATCATGTGAAGTCTCCGATACTTTACGCATCGTCCAGGAAGGGATCAGTGCTCGGCTCCAACGATCCGATCGCTGACGCCATCGGTCTTCTGCGGCCCCACATCGTGGTCGAAGCCGGCCTCCACGCCGCGGGTTCGTGGGCGGTGCGTTTCGATCCGTTCCCGCACGTGAAACTCGGCGTCGTCGTGCGGGGCGAATGCTGGCTGGCCCTCGAAGGGCACGAACCCGTGCTCCTCAGAGGGGGCGACTTCTTCCTCCTGGGCAACCCTCCGCCCTACGTGCTGGCCAGCGAGCTCACCGCGACACCGCGCGCCGCGAAGTCGTTGTGGGACAGCGCTACGAACGGCGCCGTGCGTATCGGTCCCGAGGCCGAGGAAGACACATTCCTGTGCAGTGGGCACTTCTCGTTCGACGACACGAATGCCTCGATCCTGATCGATGTTCTACCGCCGCTCGTGCACGTCCATGCCGCAGATCCGCGAGGCAAGCTGCTCGCACACCTGAGCGAACTGCTGGTCACCGAGGTCGAGACCACCGCCGCCGGGGGCTCTCTGGTCCTGGACCATCTCGCACAGATCCTGTTCGTCCATATGCTCCGCGCCCACGCCGACCAAGCCGGTCGGCCCACCGGCTGGCTGGGAGCGCTCCGCGACGGCGGCATCGGTGCCGCACTGCATCGCGCTGTTTCGTGGCAGGGCGATGGATCAGGCACCCGGCGGGTCGGCGCGGTCGGACGGAAGGAGGTCGAGTGAGCGGGCCTTCTGCAGCGTTTGGGGTGCGAAAACTCGGATGTGGCCTCGGGTCTGCGGTTATCCGCCCCGTCCATGCGGCCGGCTGTGGTGGACATGGAGCCTGATAGCCCGGTCTACGACCCAGGCCGCCTACGCCGCGGCCGATGGCCCTTACGCGAATCTGTCCCACTATCGTCGTACTAGATCGACGACAACAGTGCCAAGGATACGACCGTGAGGATGGCCGATGGCGCGCCGTACAGACAAGGAAAGCGTATGACCAGCACCGCGCTCATCGTCGGCGACCTGCAGGCGGGCATCGTGGACAACTACCCCTTCGCCGCCGGCGTGCTCCCCGTCGTGGAAGAGGTTCTCCCGGCGGCCAGAGCCGCCGGAATCCCCGTGATCTTCATCCGTTTCGGGCTCCGGGCCTCAGGCCTTGATGTGGCAGCGGGAAACCAGCTGATCACCGGCCTGCACGGGGCGGGGACGCGGTTTCACGAAGAATCTCCCGAGACGCTCGTGCACCCACGCATCGAGCCGTTGCCTGGCGAGGCCGTCGTCCTCAAGCGCCGCGCCAGCGCGTTCGCGGCGACCGACCTCGATCGGCTCCTGCGGGCCCAGCACATCGACTCGATCGTGCTGACCGGTGTCGCGACCGGGGCGATGATCGCCGCTACCCTCTATGACGCCTCCGACCGCGATTACCACGTGACCGTGCTCAGCGACGCCTGCGCCGACGGGGAACCGGACGTGCACGACTTCCTGATCAACCGCGTCTTCCCGGCCAGGGGCGCCGACGTCCTCACAGGCCGAGAGTGGGCCGCCCGCCTGTGATCAGCCGTCTGCACCGCGCCCGCCGCTCCTCCCCTCAGGTTCTGCCTTCGCGGGAGGTGCGCGGCACCAGCGTGTCGTTCTGGACTCTCGTCTGGTACTGACATAGGGGTCACGGTATGGCGGCGAGCACGGAGGGTAGAGACGCCACTTCAGGGTCCAGGAAATTTATCCCAGGCAGGCTGGTTCAGAGATGAGGGCTCAGGCGCTTGGCGATCCCGTCGGTCTCATCGAGGTCGAGACGAGGCACCTCGCCTGACCGCGTGCCGCCGTCGGGCAGCGTGCCGGCGACATGGAAGTGAACATGGGGGACGGTCTGGTGCGCGGGCACTCCGTTGTTCTGCCAGACGGCGATGCCCCCGGGGTCGTAGGCGGCTGTGATGGCCCGGGCCGCCCGCCGCACGGCGTTCATCAATTGCTGCTCCTCCGCCGGGACCACGTCCATGACCGTCGGGCGGTGAGCGACCGGGATCACCAGCACGTGCCCCTGCCCACGCTGCCAACGGGTGACCAGGATGGCGACCTGCTCCCCCTGTTCCAGGATGGTGACGGGGTGCAGCCCGGCGAGGTAGTCGCAGAAGGGGCACGGGTCCGCGGATGGCATGGATATCGGCATGTTCCGATCTTCCCGCATATCCCGTAGGTGGCGTCAAAGCTCATTGACATCACTTCTCGGCTACATGGGGTGGCGCCACGGCTGATGTCCTGGGACAGCGAATCTTGAGCGTGGCTGCCGCTGCACCGCGACCGGGTGTGCTCGGCATGCCGAGCACACCGGCGCAAACCGTACGGCTGCCACCAGAAGAACGGCTGATCCTGCGAGAACAGCCCGTCGTCGCGGAACTCCACCGTGCACGTAACGAGACCCGCTTGCTCGTGACCCGACGGGCCAGGAGCCGGGCCTCCTCAGCCCCTGGCGTCACCTATCTGAGGGCGAAGACCGCGGAGGTGGAGTCGCTCTCGCTCTGCCGTACGGTGCCCGCGGCCCAGACCTCCGTGGTGCCGGGGACGAGCGCCAGGTCCCACAGCTTGATCACCTTGCCGGCGACCTGAGGGGCGCTCACCGACCACTGACCCGTGGCCGAGCGGGACAGCACGCGGGAGCTCGTGTCATCCGGTGGATCCGCGATCACCCGGATGCCGCCCCGGCCGTCCGCGACCGCGTCACCGAGGCGCCACGCGGGTGTCACCGGGGCCGGGAGAGGGACGTCGACCGGCGACCAGGCGCGGCCGTCGAAATGCGCGGCGAACAGCTTCTCGTCGCGGTCGCCGAAGACCCAGACGTCATTCTTGGCCACCGCGAGAATGCCGGTCAGGCTGACGGTCTCCTTGTCGCGGCCGGTGGGAAAGGCGGCTTTCTTCCAGGCTTTGCCGTCGAAGTGGGCGACGCTGCAACAACCGATCGCCCAGACGTCCTGCTGCGACACGGCGCTGGTCCGGACGACGTCCCTCGGCGCCCGCCGCTGCCAGGTGCGGCCGTTCCAGAACCAGGACGCCGAATGGCCGTCCGAGCCGAAGGCCCAGACGTGGTGGCGGCCGAGCACCAGGCCGCGGCTGAGGTTGGGGTGGGGTCCCATGGCGGATCTGCCCGCGTCCGTCCAGCGACGGCCGTCATAGCGGAGGGCGGCGGACTCGCCGGTGTCGCTCGTGGTGAAGGCCCACACGTTGCCGGACGAGGACGCGCCCGCCGAGCCGATGGCGCCGTAGTGGCGGCCGGGCAGCTCTGCGGCCCGCCAGGCTCGGCCGTCCCAGTGCTGCGCCACCGGACGGGCGGTTCCCGCGCATTCGTCGTCGATGGGCTCGCTCTGGCCGAAGACCCAGACGTCGCTGCGGCTCAGCGGAACGACCGCCGACATCGAGTCGCAGCCGCCGAAACTGTGCATCCGGATCACTTCCCAGACCGGCTGGTTCACCGGGGGCGGGACCGCGACCAGACCGACCGTCAACAACATTCGTGTCAGCACAGCACCCATCATGCTGTCCGCGCGTCACCCGAGCAGCCAGACCCCCGCCAGCGAGATCGTTCCGATGAGCCCGGTGGCGATGCCGCCGAGCAGCATGACCCGGCCGCCCTTGAGCAGCTTCCGCAGATCGATCCCCGTGCCGAGGGCGAACAGGGCGGCGGCCATCAGCGCGTTCGTGACCGCCGGGACGTTACCGGTCACCACCGGGGGCAGCAGCCCCGTGCTCCGTACGGCCACCATCGCCAGGAACCCGGCCACGAACAGCGGCACGATCGGCGGCCTCCTCCCGGGTGCGGCGGCAGGCGGTGCCACCGGACGGGTGAGGGTGGCACCGCGCCCGGCGGACCCGGCCACCGCCGCCCGAGCGTCCCCGGCCACCGCCGGGTGGGCGGGCCCGGCCAGCCCCAGCCGAGCAGGCGCGGCCACCAGCGGCCGGGAGGGCACGGCCGCCGCCGGCTGAGCAGG
>NZ_JBSGFQ010000153.1:0-25484 GCF_053603495.1 Nonomuraea sp. NPDC004186
GCTACAACCGCCCCCACACACGGACGGCCCCGCCCCCAATGGCCGGCCCCTTCTCGTCGCTACTTGCAGCCCGCCACGATCTGGTCGGCGGCCACGCGGTACTGCTTGAGCAGCGCCACCTGCCGCTCCCGGGGCACGTCGTTCCTGGACAGCCCGGCGGTCGTGGTCTTGATCGTCTGTACGGCGCCCTTCAGCGAGTCGGGCAGCCGGTCGCCGAACTCCAGCGTGATCCCGCGCAGCTCCGCCAGGCGGCCGATCACGGCGTCCTCGAAATATTGCCGGTCCTCCTGACCCTTCGGTTCCAGCATGAGGTTGGCGTACCCGATGGCCGAGACCACGCGGGCGCAGGGGCTGTCGGTGGGATCGCCGCCGGTGCTGTATTTGGACGCGGACGAGGCGTTGCCCTGGCATCCGACGAGCAGGACGGGAAGCATGAGCGCGACTGTCGCTAAACGTTTCACAACGCACATTAAAGAACGGCGAAGGGGCCCATGGGAGCCCCTTCGCCGTTCGCGATCGTCTTACGCCTTGGCCAGCGTGCCGAGGTACAGCTCGATGACCTTGGGGTCGTTGGCGAGCTGCCGCCCGGTGCCGGTGTAGGCGTTGCGGCCCTGGTCGAGGACGTAGCCGCGGTGGCAGATCTGCAGGCAGCGCCGCGCGTTCTGCTCCACCATGATCACCGTCACGCCAGCCTTGTTGATCTGCTGGGCCTGGATGAACACCAGGTCCTGCAGCTTCGGCGACAGGCCCGCGGACGGCTCGTCGAGCAGGAGCACGGACGGCTCGGTCATGAGGGCCCTGGCCATCGCGACCATCTGCCGCTCACCGCCGGACAGGGAGCCGGCGCGCTGCTTGCGCCGCTCCTTGAGCGCGGGGAACAGCTCGGCCACGAACTCGAAGCGCTCCTTGAACTTCCCCGGCACCTGGAAGGCGCCCATCTCGAGGTTCTCCTCGATGGTGAGGCTGGGGAAGACGTTGTTGGTCTGCGGCACGTAGCCGACGCCGCGGGCGACCAGCGAGTGCGCCTTCATGTTCGTGATGTCCTCACCCTTGAGCAGCACGGTGCCGCTGCGGATGGTGACCAGCCCGAACATGGCCTTGAGCAGGGTCGACTTGCCGGCGCCGTTGGGGCCGATGATGCCGATCAGCTCGCCCTCTTTGACGTAGAGGTCGGAGCCGTTGAGGATGTTGACGCCCGGCAGGTAGCCGGCGATCAGCTCGTCGCACCTCAGCACGGCGTCCTCGGCGCCTGCCAGGTGGTCGCCGCGGTCGGTGACGGCCGCCTTCGACTGGGCCGGCTCAGGGACGGTCACTTCTGCGTCTCCTCTTCGATCTCGGCCTCCAGCGCCGCCTCGGCCTCGTGAAGCTGGGCCTCCAGCTCGGTCTCCGAGAGCGGCGCGTCGTGATGGGCGCCCAGGTAGGCGTCGATCACGCGCTCGTCGGACATGATCGTCGAGGGCGGGCCCTCGGCGATGACCGCGCCCTGCGCCATGACGATCACCCAGTCGCTGATGTCGCGGACCATGTCCATGTCGTGCTCCACGAACAGCACCGTCATGCCCTGCTCGCGCAGGTCCTTGACGTGGCCGAGCAGCGACTGCGTCAGCGCCGGGTTGACCCCGGCCATGGGCTCGTCGAGCATGACCAGCTCGGGCTGGACCATGAGCGCGCGGGCCATCTCCAGCAGCTTGCGCTGGCCGCCCGACAGGGATCCGGCGAAGTCGTCGCGCTTGGCGGCGAGCTTGAACCGCTCCAGCAGCTCCTCGGCCCGTACCGTGATCTCGTCCTCCTGGCCGCGCCACAGGCTCGGGATGAGCGCGCGGAAGAAGCTCTCGCCCTTCTGCTGCTGGGCGCCCAGGCGCATGTTCTCCATGACCGTCAGCCGGGACAGCGCCTTGGTGAGCTGGAACGTGCGCACCATGCCGGCGCGGGCCACCTTGTGCGCGGGCACGCCGTTCATGGACTTCCCGTTGAACGTCCACGAGCCGGAGTCGGCCGTGTCGAACCCGGTGAGCTGGTTGAAGAACGTGGTCTTGCCGGCGCCGTTGGGACCGATCAGCGCGGTGATGGAACCGCGCTGGATCTCGACGTGGCCGACCTCGACCGCGGTCAGGCCGCCGAAGCGGCGCACGACGTTGTCCACCACGAGGATGGGGTCGGGCTTGGGCACGCCGGGATCGCGCGCCAGGTCCTTGAACGCCGCCAGGGCGGCCGCCTTGCGCTCGGTGGCGCCTGCCTGGGTGTGGGTTTCAGCGTGCATCGATTGCTATCTCCCTCTTGTCACCGAAGACGCCCTGTGGCCGGAAGACGAGCAACAGGATGAGGCCAAGACCCACGATGATGTAGCGGAAAGCGCCCACCTGGTTGGTGTCCATGAAGGTGATGTACCCGGCGCCGACCGCCTCGGTGAGCACACCGTAGATGAAGACCAGCAGCACCCAGAAGATCATCGAGCCGACGACCGGGCCGAGCACGCGGGCCGCGCCGCCGAGGATGACCATGGTGTAGACGTAGAAGGTCGTCTCGGTGCCGAAGACGTCCGGCTGCACGGAGGCGAAGGCCAGGCCGTAGATGAAGCCGCCGAGCGAGCCGATGACGCCGCCCAGGATGAGCGACTGCATCTTGTACGAGAAGACGCTCTTGCCGAGGCTGCGCACGGCGTCCTCGTCCTCGCGGATGGCCTTGAGCACGCGGCCCCACGGGCTCTTCATGAGCA
This sequence comes from Nonomuraea sp. NPDC004186, assembly GCF_053603495.1. Classification (NCBI taxonomy): domain Bacteria; kingdom Bacillati; phylum Actinomycetota; class Actinomycetes; order Streptosporangiales; family Streptosporangiaceae; genus Nonomuraea; species Nonomuraea sp. NPDC004186. Next base: position 2,717 of record NZ_JBSGFQ010000153.1, read on the forward strand.
GGTAGACGATGCCGCAGCAGATGGCGATCAGCGCCCAGCCGACGACCAGCACCCACAGGACCCGGTTGTTGAAGAAGATCGGCACCGGGCCGAGGTTGAAGCCGTAGTCCCCCTCGGGGAACGGGTTGAGGGCGTAGAAGCCGTCGGAGAAGCCGCGCTGGCCGTCGGAGCCGCCGAAGACCGACTTGAAGGCCACCGAGCGGAAGATGAGCCTGATGATCTCGGCCGCCGCGATGGTGACGATGGCCAGGTAGTCGGCGCGCAGCTGCAGCGTCGGGATGCCCATGAGGATCGCCAGCAGCACGGCGGCGGCGAGGCCGACGATGATGCCGATCCAGAACGGCAGGCCCATGACGGTGACGGTGACCGCCAGGCCGTAGCCGGCCACGCCCATGAACGCGGCCTGGCCGAAGTTGAGCAGGCCCGTGTAACCGAAGTGGATGTTGATGCCGATGGCCGCGAGGGCGTACAGCACCGTGTCCACGCCGATGGCGGACTTGAGGGTGGTGCTGATGATCGTGATCCAGTCCATTCTGATCCTCCCCCGATCAGCCGATCCGCTCGCGGCGGCCCAGGATGCCCTGCGGCCGGACGAGGAGCACGATGATGAGTACGGCCAGCGCGCCGACGCTCTTGAGCTCCGGCGGCACCCACAGGGTGGAGACCTGGATGAACAGGCCCACCACCAAGGAGCCGACCAGCGCGCCGAACGCGGTGCCGAGCCCGCCGAGCGTCACGCCGGCGAAGATGAGCAGCAGGATGTCCTGGCCCATCGTGTATTTGAGGCTCTGCGACAGGCCGAGCATGATGCCCGCCAGCGCGGCGATGGCGCCGCCCGTGGTCCAGATGATCCGGATGACCCGGTCGACGTTGATGCCGGACGAGGCCGCGAGCGCGGGGTTGTCGGCCACGGCGCGGGCCGCCTTGCCGGTGCGGGTGCGCATCAGGGCCAGGCCGACGATGATCAGGACCGCGAGCTCGATGCCCATGGCGACGAAGTTCTTGGGCGCGGCCGTGATGGGGCCGACCTGGATGCCGGGCTGGGCCGTGTACTGGGCGAAGGCCTCGTTCTGACCGCCGAAGAAGATCAGGAACACGTACCGCAGGAACAGCGCCACGCCGATCGAGATGATCATCATGGCGATGGTGCCGGTGCCGCGCCTGCGCAGCTGGCCCCAGAACAGGCGGTCCTGCAGGTAGCCGAGGAAGCCGCCGACCACGACCGCGATGATGGCGGCCGGGATGATATGCAGCCCGAAGCCCACGTTGAACGCGTAGGCGAGGATCGCGCCGAGCGTGACCAGCTCGCCGTGGGCGAAGTTGGTCAGGCCGGTCGTGCCGTAGATGAGCGACAGACCGAGCGCGGCCAGGGCGATGATCAGGCCGAGGTTCAGGCCCTCGAAGGTCAGCTGCGCGGCCGTCGTCCAGAACGAGCTCTCGCCGCCGCTCTCCTGCTGCTGCCCGGGAGCGCCCTTGGCCTGGAGGGCGAACAGGACGGTCGAGCAGTTGCCCTCGAAGACGGTCGGCGTGCGGACATTGTTGCCGCCGCGCACCTCCGCGTTCTGCGGAAGACTGCTGACATCCAAGGTGACCTTGTACTTACCGGGCTTGTCGACCGGAACGTCCCAAGTGCCTTGTGCGTTGCTCGTGACCTCCTTAACGGGTTGTCCGCTCTCGGTGGTCACGGCGATTTTGGCGCCGTTCACTGGCTGGCCTTGGAGTTTGAGTGTTCCCCTCAGTCCCTGGCAATCGGCGGGCCCCGCGTGAGCGGGGCTGGCCAGCAGGAAGACGAGTCCACCCAGGAAGGCCGTGAACGCGATCACGGCTCTGCGCAATGGTGCTCCCTCAAGTAGGTCAAGGCGGGGTTGTGCCCCTCCATCTCGACACGCGCGCATCGCAGGCACAACTGGGATGCTGTGGCGGGAGCTTATTCTGGTGACGCCCGGTTCAGTATCGTTCGTCACCAATTAGTGACATGTGTGTGTCGCTGATGTGAGCAAACAACAAGCCAGGTCAGGGGCTAAATCGCACTAGACGCCTGGCGGCTCGGCGAACGAATCCGTAACGATCGCCGTAAAACGTGGACGAGCCCGCGCGGGCGGCCTTTGGGACCGTGTAGGGCTTCCCCGGCCGCACACGTTTTCTACTGGGCCACCCCGCGGGCTCGCGTTCGGACCACCGTATCGAGCTACGGGCGCGGCGCGCAAAGGGACAGGAGTTTCACCTGTCGCGCAACATGCACGTGAGACGAGAGGTGCACACGAGTTTTCCCTGCTCGTCGGTGATCTCGATGCCGTACGTCGCCAGCGTCCGGCCGCCGTGCAGCCTGGTCGCCACGCCCGTGACGTGCCCGGCGGTCGCCGAGCGGTGGTGGGTGGCGTTGATCTCGATGCCCACGGCGATGCGCTCGGGGCCCGCGTGGATGGCGGCCGCCACCGAGCCCAGCGTCTCGGCCAGCACCGCCGAGGCCCCGCCGTGCAGCAGTCCGTAGGGCTGGGTGTTGCCCGCGACCGGCATGCGGCCCACGACCCGCTCGGGGCCGGCCTCGAGGAACTCGATGCCCATGCGGTCGGCCAGCGTGCCTTCGTGCACGGCGCCGAGCACCGAGAAGTCCAAGGGGTTGGTCTGCGTCAAAGGGACGTCTCCACTCTTCCGAGCTCAGGTTTTCTGTCGCAGACGCAGACTAGGCTGCGTGTGTGCCGAAGAGTGAAGTGACCCCCAGCCGCCCGCGCCTCCTGCTGCTTGACGGGCATTCCCTGGCCTACCGCGCTTTTTACGCGCTCAAGGACGCCAACCTGATGACCACCGATGGTCAGCACACCGAGGCGGTCTACGGGTTCACCTCGATGCTGACCAACGTCCTGCGCGACGAGCAGCCGACCCACGTGGCGGTGGCCTTCGACAGGTCGGAGCCGACGTTCCGCCACGAGGCCTACTCCGAGTACAAGGCCAACCGGAGCGAGACGCCGGAGGACTTCCGCGGTCAGATGCAGCTCATCTACGAGCTGCTCGACATCCTGCGCATCCCGCACCTGTCCAAGGCGGGCTTCGAGGCCGACGACCTCATCGCCACGCTCGCCACCCGCGCGGCCGCGGAGGGCATGGACGTGCTGATCGTCACCGGCGACCGCGACGCGCTGCAGCTGGTCGACGAGCACGTCACCGTCCTGATGACCCGGCGCGGCATCAGCGACATGACCAGGTTCACCCCCGATGCCGTGGTCGAGAAGTACGGCCTGACGCCGGAGCAGTACCCCGACTTCGCCGCCCTGCGCGGCGACCCCAGCGACAACCTCCTGAGCATCCCGAGCGTGGGCGAGAAGACCGCCGCCAAGTGGGTGCGCGAGTTCGGCTCGCTGACCGCGCTGGTCGACCGGGTCGACGAGGTCAAGGGCAAGGTCGGCGACAAGCTGCGCGAGCACGTCGCCCAGGTGCTGATGAACCGGCGCCTCACCGAGCTGCTGCGCGACGTCTCGCTCGACGTCGACCTCGGCGACCTCACGCAGGGCGCGTGGGACCGCGAGGAGATCAACAAGCTGTTCGACTCCCTGCAGATCCGCGGCGAGCTGCGCGAGCGCGTCTTCAAGGTGCTCGGCAGCGGCGAGCAGGAGCCCGAGCAGGGCTTCGAGGTCGAGACCGTGCTGCTCGGCCCCGACCGGGTGGCCGGCTGGCTGTCGGCGATGCCCGCGGGCCGGGCCGGGCTGGCCTTCAAGGGCGCCTACGGCAGCGGCACCGGCCGCATCGACGCCATCGCCGTCGCCTCGCCCGACGGCACCGCCGCCCACATCGACCCCGTCAAGCTCACCGAGGCCGACGAGGCGGCCCTGCGGGCCTGGCTGGGCGACGAGAGCCGCCCCAAGGCCGTCCACGACGCCAAGGGGCCCATCCTGGCGCTCTGGGCGCAGGGCCTGGACCTGCGCGGCCTGAGCTGCGACACCGCGCTGGCGGCCTACCTGGCGATGCCGGGGCAGCGCACGTTCGCGCTCGAGGACCTCGCCAGGCGCTACCTCCACCGCGACCTGCGGGCCGAGGAGGAGTCCAACGGGCAGGCCGCGCTGTTCGGCGACGACGAGGACGCCCCGGCCAAGGACCTCGCGCTGCGCGCCCACGCCGTGCGCGAGCTGGCCGACTCCCTGGAGACCTTCCTGGCCGGGCGCGGCGGCACCCAGCTCCTGGCCGACGTCGAGCTGCCCCTGCTGACCGTGCTGGCCGAGCTGGAGCGGGCGGGCATCGCCGTCGACGGCCAATACTTCACGGGCCTGGAGGCCGAGTTCGGGGCCGCGGTCAAGCACGCCGTGGAGGAGGCCCACCGCTCCGTCGGCGAGCAGTTCAACCTGGGCTCGCCCAAGCAGCTGCAGGAGATCCTCTTCGTCCGGCTCAACCTCCCCAAGACGAAGAAGATCAAGACCGGCTACAGCACCGACGCCGACCAGCTCGCCTGGCTGGCCACGCAGACCGAGCACGAGCTGCCGACGATCATGCTGCGCCACCGCGACCAGCAGAAGCTGCGCACCACCGTCGAGGGCCTGATCAAGGAGATCTCCGACGACGGGCGCATCCACACCACGTTCAACCAGATCATCGCCGCCACCGGCCGCCTGTCCTCCGAGAAGCCCAACCTGCAGAACATCCCGATCCGCACCGCCGAGGGCCGCCGCATCCGGCAGGGCTTCGTGGTCGGCGAGGGCTACGAGACGCTGCTGACGGCCGACTACAGCCAGATCGAGCTGCGCATCATGGCCCACCTGTCGGGCGACGAGTCGCTGATCGCGGCGTTCGAGTCGGGCCACGACTTCCACCAGGCCACCGCCGCGCGCGTGTTCAACCTGCCGCCCGAGCAGATCGACGGCGAGCTGCGGGCCCGCATCAAGGCCATGAACTACGGCCTGGCCTACGGCCTGTCCGACTTCGGGCTGTCCGGCCAGCTCAACATCCCGGTCGCGGAGGCGCGGGCGCTGAAGGAGGAATACTTCACCGAGTTCGGCGGCGTGCGCGACTTCCTGCAGGCCATCGTCCAGCAGGCGCGCACCGACGGCTACACCGAGACGATCATGGGTCGCCGCCGCTACCTGCCCGACCTCACCAGCGACAACCGCCAGCGCCGCGAGATGGCCGAGCGGATGGCGCTCAACGCCCCCATCCAGGGGTCGGCCGCCGACATCATCAAGGTCGCCATGCTCAACGTCCACCAGGCCGTCCGCGAGGAGAAGCTGGCCTCCAGGATGCTGCTGCAGGTCCACGACGAGCTGGTCTTCGAGGTCGCGCCAGGGGAGCTGGAGCAGCTCAAGCAGCTCGTGCGCGACCAGATGAACGCCGCCTACCACCTGCGCGTCCCGCTGGAGGTCTCCGTGGGCGTCGGGCGTACGTGGGAGGACGCCGGGCACTGACTGATCATCTTTTTCGACTAACCTGGAGGAAATTTCACTAGGCGGCCAGGAGCTCTGTGCGGATTTCAGCGTCCCTCACGCGGACCATCGGCATCGCCAACGTGGTGGTGGTAACGGTGGCCGTCGTCGGCCTGAGCCTCTTACCGTCCGAGCAGCGCCCGCACGCCAAGCCGAAGGACGTGGCCAAGGTCCAGGGCAGCGTCGCACCGCCGAGCCAGACGCCGGTGGGCGAGCCGCCCGGGGTCGTGGCCACACCCGAGTTCGCCCGGCAGGTGCACGCCAACGAGGCCGGGCTGGTGCCGGTCCTGATGTACCACCGGATCCTCCCCAAGCGGCTGGCCTCGATCGACAGGACGCCCGACCAGCTCAGGAAAGAGCTGGAGAAGCTGGCCAAGCAGGGCTACGTGCCGATCACCGCCAGAGACTTCGTCACCGGCGACATCAAGGTGCCGGCGGGGAAGTTCCCGGTCGTGCTGACGTTCGACGACGGGCACCCGAGCCACTTCGCGCTCGACGCGAACGGCAACCCCAAGGCCGGCACGGCCGTGGCCGTCCTCCAGGAGGTGGCCGGGAAATACCCGGGGTTCCGGCCGGTCGCCACCTTCTGGATCAACAGGGAGCCGTTCGGGCTGACCGACCGGGAGTCCCAGGCGGTCGCCGTCAAGTGGCTGGTCGACCACGGGTACGAGGTGGCCAACCACACCTGGAACCACCCCAATCTGCGCGTGATGCGCAAGAAGAAGGTCCGCGAGCAGATCGTCCGGCTCGAACGCCTGCTCAAGAAGCTCGGCGTGCCGGAGTCGCGGACGATGGCCCTGCCGTTCGGGTCGATGCCCCGGCCGAAGAAGCTCGCCCGTACCGGGTCCTGGGACGGCACCCGGTATGATTTCGCGGGCGTGTTCCTCGCCGGCGCGGAGCCGTCGCTTTCGCCCTACGCGAAAAAATTCGACCGGGGAGCCATCCAGCGCATCCAGAGCAACGGCAAGAAGGGCGAGTGCCGCAAGTGGTGCTCGCAGTACTGGCTGGAATGGCTGAACAAGCACCCCGGCGAGCGCTATGTCTCCGACGGCGACCCGGCCCGCATCTCCATACCGGAGAAACTGCGAGGTAAAATCGACGCCAAGCGCGGACTGCAGGTCAACGCGTATTGATTGCTCCCCGGATTGACCCCGTGGCGATGGTCTCATATGCTGATCGCTGCGCTGTGGGCTCGCGCGCGCCTCAGACGGAGCGGGCTCGCGCTCGGTCACGTCGATGTCGTAATTCCTCGGCTTGATGCGGAAGAGGGCCTGCCGCGCATCCGCCACATCGACATCCTGTCCGCGTTCGGAGCAATTCCACACATGACGTCCAGCACTGAGGCCACCTCGAGCACCCCGCAGGTAGCGGTCAACGACATCGGGTCCGAGGAAGCCTTCCTCGCGGCGATCGACGAGACCATCAAGTACTTCAACGACGGCGACATCGTCGAGGGCACCGTCGTCAAGGTCGATCGAGACGAGGTTCTTCTCGATATCGGCTACAAGACCGAGGGTGTCATCCCCTCGCGCGAGCTTTCCATCAAGCACGATGTCGACCCAGCTGACGTCGTGGAAGTCGGAGAGCACGTCGAAGCCCTGGTCCTCCAGAAGGAGGACAAAGAGGGCCGCCTGATCCTGTCCAAGAAGCGCGCGCAGTACGAGCGCGCCTGGGGCACGATCGAGAAGATCAAGGACGAGGACGGCATCGTCACCGGCACCGTCATCGAGGTCGTCAAGGGTGGTCTCATCCTCGACATCGGCCTGCGTGGCTTCCTGCCGGCGTCCCTCGTGGAGATGCGCCGCGTCCGCGACCTGCAGCCGTATGTCGGCCGCGAGCTCGAAGCCAAGATCATCGAGCTCGACAAGAACCGCAACAACGTGGTTCTGTCGCGCCGCGCCTGGCTCGAGCAGACGCAGTCCGAGGTTCGCCAGACGTTCCTCAACACCCTCCAGAAGGGTCAGGTCCGCAAGGGCGTCGTCTCCTCGATCGTCAACTTCGGCGCCTTCGTCGACCTCGGTGGGGTCGACGGTCTGGTCCACGTGTCCGAGCTGTCCTGGAAGCACATCGACCACCCCTCCGAGGTTGTCGAGGTCGGCCAGGAGGTCACGGTCGAGGTCCTCGACGTCGACATGGAGCGCGAGCGCGTCTCCCTGTCGCTCAAGGCGACCCAGGAAGACCCTTGGCAGCAGTTCGCCCGCACCCACCAGATCGGCCAGGTCGTGCCGGGCCGCGTCACCAAGCTGGTGCCGTTCGGCGCGTTCGTCCGGGTCGAGGAGGGCATCGAGGGCCTGGTCCACATCTCCGAGCTGGCCGAGCGCCACGTGGAGATCCCGGAGCAGGTCGTCCAGGTCGGCGACGAGATCTTTGTCAAGATCATCGACATCGACCTCGACCGTCGCCGCATCAGCCTCTCGCTGAAGCAGGCCAACGAGGGCGTCGGGACCGAGGTCGAGTTCGACCCGACCCTGTACGGCATGGCGGCCACGTACGACGACCAGGGCAACTACATCTACCCCGAGGGCTTCGACCCGGAGACCGGGGAGTGGCTCGAGGGCTTCGACAAGCAGCGTGAGGAGTGGGAGCGGCAGTACGCCGAGGCCCAGACGCGTTTCGAGGCTCACCGGAAGCAGATCGAGGAGGCCCGCAAGGCCGAGGCGGAGGCCGGCGAGGCCGCTCCCTCGTCCTACAGCGGTGAGACGCAGGCTCCGGCCGGCGGCTCCTCCTCCTCGTCGTCGGCTCCGGCCAGCGGCGCGCTCGCCTCTGACGAGGCGCTCGCGGCTCTGCGCGAGAAGCTCGCGGGCGGCCAGAGCTGACCTTCGGGTCCGGCTGAGGCACAGCGTTAACTCCGGAAGGCCCCGTACCGTTCGCGGTGCGGGGCCTTCCGCACGCCTGCCCCCATCGCCGGGGGGTTGGGGCCGGCCTCCGTGCCAGTGCCCGCCCCTCGGCATCGGGCACCCCCGGCACCACGACCTCCGCTGTTGGGGATTCCCGCCTTCCACGCCCCCGGCTGTCCGGTGGGCCTGGTTGTCCGGTGGGCCTGGTTGTCCGGTGGGCCCGCCTGTCCGTGCGCCTGCCTTGCGTGCGCCCGCCTTCCGTGCGCCCGGCCTCCGGGGGCCGGGGCGGGAGGCGCTGGGCATCTGGGCGCCGGGCGAGAGACACCGTGAGTGCCACTGTGCGCGTCGCGGCACCCAGGGCGGTGGATGACACCGGGGCCGCGGCCCTCCGCTCGCACCGTGCCGCAGAGGCCCGCACGGGGACATCGCAGCCGCGCCGTTGGTGTGCGGTGCCGAGGGCAGGCGCGTGGTGCGATGCGGTGCCGTCGGCCGGCAGCGTCATGGGTGAGGCTCGTGGAGTGGGGTGTGCGTGGGGGTTTCGGGCGAGGTGTCGAGGGGTCGCAGATTTTACCTTGGGTGTTGGCGAGCCCGCCGCCCGCGGCGATCGGCGCTGACAGACTGACCTGCGCTGTTGACACCACGATCGATTCCCAGGGGCGACGCATTGGGCATGGTTCAGCGGGTGATCATCCTTGCCGCGGCCGCGCTGGCGGCCGCGGCCGCCGCTTCGCCGGCGGTGAAGGGCGCGGCCGTTCCCCAGTGGCAGGACTGCGGCGACGGGTTGCAGTGCGCCAAGCTGTCCGTGCCCGTCGACTGGGCCAGGCCGCACGGCCCCCGTACCGAGATCGACCTGGCGAGGATGCCCGCGCAGGACCCGCAGCACAGCCGCGGCTTCCTGGTGGTGAACACCGGCCCGGCCTCCACCGTCCAGGCCGTGCGCGCCCGGCCGGAGGGTGTGAGCGAGCTGACCAGGTGGTTCGACGTGGTGCTGATCGAGCCGCGCGGGCTCGGCGACCGGGGGAGCGCGGCCGCCGTTCAGTGCGCGGTGGCGCAGCCCGACCCGCTGCGCCTCGCCCTCGCCCCGGAACGGGCCGGGTGGCGCGCCTACGCCCGCGACAACGCCGCCTACGACCGGAGTTGCCGCGCCGCCGCCGGACCCGCCTACGACGGGCTCACGTCCTGGCAGGTCGCCCACGACCTCGACGCCCTGCGCGCCGAGCTGGGGGAGCCCCGGCTGCGGTACTTCGGCTCCTCCTACGGGGCCGTGTACGGGCAGGCGTACATGGAGCTGTTCCCGCACCGGACCGGGCGGATGTACCTTGAAGGCGGGCCCGACCACACCGAGCCCGACCTGGAGCAGCGGCTGACCGACCGGGCGCGGGCGGCCGAGCGGCAGCTGTTCTCCTTCCGCGACTGGTGCCGCAGGCACCTGGGGTGCCCGCTCCACGACGCCGACACCGACGCCGTGGAGGTCTACGACGCCCTGACCCGCCGCACGCCCCTGCACGCGGGCCCCGGGCGTACGGTGAACTCCCGGCGCCTCGCGGCGGCCGTCCACGCCGGGCTGGCCCCCGGGCGCTGGCCGGAGCTGGCCCGGGCCATGTCCCAGGCCAGGGAGGGCGACGCGACCAGGCTGGCGGCATTGGCCTCCGAGCCGACCAAGCGGGCCTCCGAGCCGACCAAGCGGGCGTCCGAGGCGACCAAGCAGGCCTCCGAGGCGATCAAGCCGGACGCCGAGGCAGCCAAGCAGGCCTCCGAGGCGGCCAGGCCGGACGCCGTGAGCGCGCCGGCGCCGCCCGCGACCGTGTCGGGAGCCATGTGGTGCCACGACTTCATGCCCGCCGTGCCCGCCTACCAGCGCTTCCTCGCGATGGAGACGCATCTGCGCGAGGTGGCGCCGCGCGTGGGATGGGTGAGCGGCCGGTACGAGATCGCACGATGCCTTGGCATGCCGCGCAAGGGCGCGCCGAGCTGGCCCCCGAACGCGCCGGACCCCCGTCACGGCCCCACGGTCCTGGTCGGGATCGGCCGGCTGGACACCGGTGCCCGGCCCGTGGGGCACATCCCCGGGGCGGTCGTGCTGTCGCACGGCGACGGGCCCGACGCGTACCTGCTCCAAGGGGTCAGCAGGCTCCGCGCCACCTGCCTGCGCACGCACGTGCACGACTACCTCGTCAACGGGACGCTGCCGCAGGAGGGCACCGAGTGCCCCGGCGAGCTCACGGCGGGCATGTATCCGTGAGGAGCGGACGGTAGGGTGCTGCGCGTGCTGATCGAACGGGCGACCACGGCGGACGCGGGCGAGATCCTCACCTTGCAGCGGGCGGCCTACGTGAGCGAGGCCCAGCTGTACGGCGACCCGTACATCCCGCCGCTCATCGAGTCGCTGGAGCAGGTCCGCAAGGTCATCGAGGGCGCCGTCGTGCTCAAGGCGCTCGACGCCGGCCGCGTGATCGGCGCGGTGCGCGGGCAGGTGTCCGGCACGACCTGCCTGGTCGGCCGCCTGGTCGTGGCGCCCGACCGCCAGGGCCGGGGCATCGGCACGGCGCTGCTGACGGCCCTGCACGAGGCGGTGCCGGAGGCGGAGGCGTTCGACCTGTTCACGGGGCACCTGTCAGGGGTCAACCTCAAGCTCTACCGCCGTCTGGGCTACCGGGAGACGAGCCGGGAGCGGATGGACGATCATCTGACGCTGATCCATCTGCGTATGCGGCCAGATCGATCCCTTCCTCAGCCGTGATCATGACGCGGCCCAGGTCGTCGTCCACCCAGTTCCATCCCCATCGCCACTCCGAGCCCGCCGGATGGTCGGCGTTGAGCCGGTCGAGCACGCCCTGGAGGGCGGCGGCGGGCACGATGACCTGGTGGCGGCCCCGCCACGGCACGTGCACGGGCGGGTCGACCGGCGGTGTCCCGACCCCGTGCGCGCGCAGCGCCGCGGCCACCGCCGCCGGGTCCACCCCGAACAGGTGCAGCGGCGTCGGCCCCCGGTCCTCCTCGACGTCGTAGGCCAGGGCCATGAGCCAGTCCGCCGGCTCCGCCTGCCGGTGGCCCGCGGCCAGCGCCAGGCCGGTCGCGATGCCGTACAGCTTGTAGAAGGCGGGGTTGGCGAAGCCGCCCGCCCCGTGCGCGGGCCTGGCGTGGTGCGGCAGGCATTCGAGCGCGTGCGCGCGGTCCAGCCCCGCCTCGGCCAGCACCCGCGCGGCCAGGGACTCGCCGGCCAGCAGGGCGAGCACGACGTGTTGCGGCCCCACCCAGTCGTCCCCGACGGCCGCGGCCTGCTCGTGCGCGGCCCGTACGATCGTCGTCTTCATGTCTACGATGATGACCCCGTAGGCTTTTTCCCGTGTTGAAGACTGGGCTCACAGGCGGTATCGGATCGGGCAAGAGCGAGGTGTCGAAGCGGCTCGCGGCCAAGGGCGCCGTCGTGATCGACGCCGACAGGATCGCCCGCGAGGTGGTCGAGCCGGACACGCCGGGGCTGGCCAGGGTGGTGGCCGCGTTCGGGGAGGGTGTGCTGCGCCCCGACGGTTCGCTCGACAGGGAGAAGCTCGGCTCCATCGTCTTCGCCGACCCCGAGCGGCTCGCCGCGCTCAACGCGATCGTCCACCCGCTGGTGGGGGAGCGGGTGGCGGAGCTGCAGAGCCGGGCGGCCGACGACGCGATCACCGTCTACGACGTGCCGCTGCTGGCGGAGAACCACCTGGCCCCCATGTACGACGTGGTCATCGTCGTCGACGCGGCCGACGAGACCCGCATCCGGCGCCTGGCCGAGCACCGGGGCATGCCGGAGGCAGACGCCAAGTCCCGCATCGCCGCCCAGGCCTCCCGCGAGGACAGGCTGGCGGTGGCCGACATCGTGATCCCTAACGAGGGTTCGCTGGCCGAGCTGGACGCCCGGGTGGACGAGGTCTGGGAGGAGCTGACGAGGCGCGCGGGCCGCGGCTGACCCGTGCTCAGAAGGGCGAGTCGAGCGGCACCTGCCGCACGCCCGGCAGGTAGGGGTCGAGCTCACCCAGCTCGAACCGGGACATCCCGATCACGTGCCAGAACTGCCCCGCCGGCTCGCCATGGACCTTGTAGCGCCCGTCCGGCGCCAGCGCCGCCCACCCCTCGGCCAGCCCGAGCAGGGTGGCCCGCCGCTCGCCGCCCTCCCAGAGGATCACCACGCCGTCGTCGCCCGCGCTGGCCAGCAGGTCGGCGACCGGGCTGAAGGCCACCGACCACACCCGGCGGGCGTGCCCGGCCAGCGTGTGCCGCGGCCGCCCGGTCGCGGTGTCCCAGACCCGCACCACCAGGTCGTCGCCGCCCGTGGCCAGGCGCTCGCCCGTCGCGTCGAACGCCAGGCTCCACAGCCGCCCCTCGTGCCAGAGCTCGTGCACCAGCCGCGGCTGCCACGGCTGTCCCGGGCGCAGCTCCCACACCATGGCCCGGCCGTCGTTGCCGGCGCTGGCCAGGTGGCGGCCGTCGGGGGAGAAGACCACCGAGTAGACCCGGTCGGTGTGGCCCTTGAGCGTGGCGACCCGGCCGCCGGAGGCCACGTGCCACAGGCGCACGAGCCGGTCGTCGCAGCCCGTGGCCACGTACTCGCCGTCGGGGCTGAACGCGATCGAGCGCACCCGCCCGCGGTGGTCGGCCAGGTGGCCCGCCAGCCGCCCGGTCGGGCGGTACCAGATCTTGACGCTGTCGTCGTCGTTGGCCGTGGCCAGCAGGAGGCCGTCGGGGCTGAACGCCTCGGCCCAGACGTGGTCGGTCTCGGCGCTCAGCTCGCGCTCGTAGTCGCCGGTGACGGCGTTCCAGAAGTGCACGCCGCCGTCGTTGCTGGAGGTGGCCAGCACGGGCCCGGCGGGGGAGAACAGGGCCGAGATGAGCCGGTCGGCCGTGCCGGTGAACTCCCGCAGCCGCCGTCCCGTACGCGGCTCCCACACGCGTACGACGCCGTCGTTGCCGCTGGTCGCCAGCATCGAGCCGTCGGCGCTGAACCTGACGGACGAGATGCGCCGGCCGTGGCCGCGCAGCACCCGCTGGCACTTGCCCGAGCCAGGGTCCCACAGGCGCACGGTGCCGTCGTTGCTGCTGGTGGCGATCTGCTGGCCGTCAGGCCGGAACGCGAACGGCCAGACCGAGCTGCGGTGGCCCGTCAGCTCGACCCGCTGGCCGCCGCCGACCGGCTGCAGCCGGAGCACGCCGCCCGAGTCGCCGCTGGCCAGCGCCTGCCCGTCGGGGCTGAAGGTCACCTGGTAGACGGCCGCCGCGTGGGTGGTGTGCACGCCACGGGACTCGCCCGACGGCTCCCACAGGCGTACGGCGCCCGCCGTGTCGCCGGTGGCCAGCAGCGAGCCGTCCGGCGAGAACGCCACACAGTAGATGCTGCCCGCGTGCCCGCCCAGCACGTGCAGCGGCCGCCACGTGGCGGTGTCCCACAGCCTGACGGTGCCCGCCTCGTCGCCGGTGGCCAGCAGGCGGCGGTCCGGGCTGTGCACGGCGCGGTAGACGCTGCCGCGATGGCCGTCGAGCGTCTGCTTCACCTGCCCGGACGTCAGGTCCCAGACGCGTACGACACCGGCCGCGTCGCCCGTCACCAGCACCGAGTGGCCGAACGACGCCGTGTAGATCGGCGCCTGGTGGCCTTCGAGCGCGTGCGCGAGCCGCCCGGTGGCCGTCTCCCACACGCGTACGATGCCGTCGCCGCCCCCGGCCGCCACCAGGTCGCCGGCCGGGCTGAGGCGTACCGGCCAGACGCCGTCGGCGTGGCCCTTGAGCGCGTGCAGGCACTCGCCGGTGAGGGAGTCCCAGAGCAGGACGGCTCCGTCGCTCGCGCCCGTGGCCAGCAGGTCGCGGGTGCGGGCGAACGTGACCGCGTAGACGCGGCCCCGGTGCCCCTGCAGCGTGCGCACGGGGGCGCCGCCGACGCAGAGGAGCACGCCGCCGTCCTCGTTGCCGATCGCGATCGTGGAGCCGTCGGGGCTGTAGGCGATGGGCTCGGGCAGGCGGCTGGTCTGGAAGTGGTAGCCGTACGGGACGCCGATGCCGGCCGGGGCGAACTCGACCTCCACCGGCCGGCCGGGCACCACCGCCGCGCCGGGCAGGTGGGGCAGCGTGCCGGTCACGTTGATCAGCGAGGCCCGGTGCCAGCGGGCGCCCTCGACCGCCGCGTCGCTCAGGTCCACCCGCGCCAGCCGCGCTCCCGACAGGTCGGCGCCGGTCAGGTCGGCCCCGGTCAGCGCGGCGCCGTCGAGCCGGGCCCCGGTCAGCCTGGCCTCGCGCAGGGTGGCCCTGGACAGGTTGGTGCCCGCCAGGGTGGCCTCGGACAGGTCGGCGCCGGTGAGGTTCACGTCGCTCAGGTCCCTGGCCGACAGGTCCTCGCCCTTGAGGTTCGCGCCGCGCAGGTCGGCCCGGGCCGGGGTGCGCAGCCTGGCCGAGATCTTGACCGCGTTGGCCCTGGACACGTCGTCGCCCGGCGGGTCGGCCGCCCACGCGTGCAGGGCCCGTACGTCGGCCAGGTCGCGCAGGAACTCCACGGTCAGCGCCGACAGCGGCCTGCGCGACAGCAGCGCGAAGTTGTCGAGGGCGATGTGGCGGGCGATCAGCCACTCCATCACGGACGCGTGGATGAACCCGAACATCCCGTCCTCGGTCCGCACCAGCAGGCTGCCCGACCCCATCCGGTAGGCCGCGTGCGCCGCCGACAGCTGCCCGTCGGACAGATCCGTGAGCGTCTCGCCGATCTCGGTCAGCTCGTCCACGCCCAGCAGGGACTCGCCGGTGTCCCACAGCCGCATCGCCAGCGCCGTCACCGCCTGCCACAGCTCGTCGACGGTCAACGCCGTGGCCGAGCCGGGGATCCTGGCCCGCCGCTCCTCGAAGGCCAGCCAGGAGCTGAGGATCTCGTCGTACAGCAGCGCGGGGCTGATCGTGTGGCGGGCGCCCGCCACCGTACGCAGCCGGTCGGCGTCGAGGTCGGCGATGAAGGTCAGCATGCGCGGGTTCTGGGCCAGCGCCAGCAGGTCCTTGATCTCGCCCATCAGCGACATGCGCGCGCCGGCCTCGTCGCCGTCGTCGAACCGGTTGGCCAGGTAGGAGCGGATCTGGTCGTGCGTGAAGTCCTCCACGCTGAGCACCCGCCGCTGCGGCACCACCCCCACCATCTCGCCGAGCGAGGTCAGCACCTGGCTGTGCGACTTGAAGTGCTGCGTACGGCTGGCGACCACGATCTTGGCCTTGTCCTCGGCCGCCGCCAGCAGCGTGGCCAGGTGATCGGCCGCCCGGTCGAACGTCAGCCGGGTCACCAGCTCGTCGAACCCGTCGAACAGCAGCACGATGCGCCCCTGCCTGAGCAGGTAGCGGAACGCCTTGAGATCGATGAACTCCTCGCCGTGCCCGGCCAGATGGGCCGCCACCAGCGCGTCCACGGAGTGCGCCTTGTCCAGGGCGCGCAGCTCGATCAGGATCGGCGTCAGGTGCGGCAGCTCGACCGGGATGCGCCGGGCCAGCTCCCGCAGCGCGAACGTCTTGCCGTGGCCGAAGTCGCCGAGCAGCAGCAGGAACCTGCCGTGGTCGGTGGCCAGCAGCCGCATCAGCTCGTCGGTCAGGCCGTGCTTGATCTGGCCGTCCTGGCGGTCGAGCTCGCGGTAGCGCTGCGGCACGTACAGGTCGGGCGGGTAGCGGCGGTCGGCCATCAGCCTGGCCGTCTGCTCGGCGACGTAGCCGGTCAGGTCGAGCAGCCCCTGGAACTCGGTGAAGGTGCGCAGCCGCACCCCCTTGCGCATCAGGTCGTCGCGGACCGCCCGGGAGGCGGGCGGGCCCTGGTAGACCAGCTCGGCGGCCAGGCCGGTGGCGTGCGCCTGGCGGACGAAGCCGTCGGCGGTGCTCTCGGTCAGCTCGCCCACGTGCGCGCCGATCATCGTCTGGCGGACGAAACCGTCATCCGGGTGGGTGACCACGAGGTGCGCGTCGAACCGGCGGATCCTGGCGCGCTCGTGCCGGGCCTCGCAGACCTCGGCGATCCGGTCGAGCAGCAGCTCGACCGGGCTCGGCGCGCGCTCGTCCGGCTTGGGCGCGGGCGGCTCGGGGGCCGGGCTCTCGCCGGTGAAGGTGGCCCGCACGGCCTTCCACCGGTACGGGACCGGCTCGGGCTCGCCCGCGTCGGGCAGCCAGATCCGCAGGCCGTCAGGGGTGATCTCGACCACCTGGTGCCGCCCGGAGCGCGGCGCGGCGATCACTCCCTCGGCGCGGTGGGCGGACCCGCCGTGGAAGAGCAGGTTGAGCCGGTGGGTCAGCAGGCGCTCGAACGTGGGCGCGTCCCGCAGCTCGCCCGGCGGATGCCCGATCGCGCCCAGCCGCAGCCACGCGCTCTCCTCGTACGGCCGCAGCCGCTCGGCGAACCAGGCCGCCTGCGCCTCCCCGAGCTGCGCGTACGCGTCGCGTTCGAGGTGGCTCATCGCCATCGTCGAGTTGAGCCCCGCCACGACCACCTTCAGATCGGGCACCTCGAACAGCGTCCACGGCTGCCCGCCGTCGAACACCCGGTCGTCCAGCCCCTGGTACACCTCGCCGAACAGCCCGGCGAAGTGCCGCCACTTGGGCCAGTAGGGCGGCTGCGGGCTCACGTCGTCGGCCTCGCAGGTCATGAAGTACGCGCTGGCGGCGGCCTTGGTCACGTCACGCGGCCCGGGCAGCAGGATCAGCCGATGCTGCTCCAGCCCGATCAGCAGCCGCAGGTCGGTCACGAACCGTGTCGCCTGCCCGAACTGCCCCAGGCTGCCCGACTCGGTCAGGTCGCCGGTGACCAGCATGAGGTCGGGACGCGGCATGCCCCGGTCGTACATGGCGGTCAGGTCCGCCCAGATGCGCGCCTGCATGTCCTCGGGCGTGAACGGCTCGCCCGGATCGGGCAGCGCCCGGCCGAACCTGGGGCCGCCGATGTGCAGCACGCTGATCGACTCGCGCGCCCGGTCGGCGCTCACCGTCGGGGGGAACTTCGGCGCCGCCACCGGCGTGCGCCGGGCCCTGGCCCGGTCGCCCGGCGGCGGCAGCGTCGGGACGGGCACCGGCACCCTGGAGCCGTCGGGGAACGCGGGCGCCGCGGCCGGCTTGGCCCGGCCCGCCATCGCCTCCCGCACCCGGCCCAGCAGCAGCGCCCTGGCCTGCCCTGGGTCGGTGACACCCAGCAGGTCGACCCAGGTGATCGTGGACAGCAGGCCCTCGAGCTGGACGTCCTCCAGCCTGATCGTGACGAGCTTGTTGGAGGGGTTGTCGGGGTCGGCCCGCAGCGCGGCCTGCCACTCCATCCGGCCGTAGCGGGAGGTCAGGTAGTTGCGCGAGAGCACGGCCACGACCACCTGCGCTTCGCTGACCCCGCGGTCCATGAAGTCGATGAAGTTGGTGCCCGGTACGAAGTCCCACTCCTGGATCATGGTCTTGTAGCCGGCCGCCTCGAGCTCCCAGGCTATCCAGGTGGCCCACGCCGTGTCGGCCGGGGAGTAGCTGACGAAGATCTCGGTCGGCCTGCCGTCACGCGCCATGAGCTCAGTATCCCCTGTGGGGCCGCAGGTTTTCAGCGTGTGGGATCATCTATCGGGTGTGGCGTCTCGGAGTGCTCGACCTGATCAGGATCGGGCTGCTCATACTCGGCGTGGTGTTCGTGGCGACCGGGTTGCTGCCGTGGGAGGACGCGCTCGCCAGCCTGGATGAGATCGGGCCCCTGCTGATCTTCCTGGTCGCGATCATCGTGCTGGCCGAGCTCACCAAGGAAGCCCAGGTCTTCGACGCCATCGCGGCGAGGATGGCGGTGCTCGGACGCGGCAACTACGCCGCCCTTTTCTTTCTTTGCACCGCCTTCGCGTCATTTATCACGATATTTCTGAATCTGGACACGACGGCGGTCCTGCTCACCCCCGTCATGCTCGCCCTCGCCCCCAGGGCCCGCATCGCCGCCCTCCCCCTGGCCATGACCACGATCTGGCTGGCCAACACCGCGAGCCTGCTGCTCCCCGTCTCCAACCTGACCAACCTCCTGGGCATGGAGAAGATCGGCCTGGACGCCCAGGAGTTCGCCGCGCGCATGTGGGCCCCGCAGCTCGCCTCGATCGCGGTGACGATGGTGTTCCTGTGGGTGTTCTACTGGCGCCGGGGCGAGCGGCGCGACCTGCGCTACACCCCGCCGCTGCTGGAGCCGGTGGCCGACCGCGTGCTGTTCGGCGCCGCGTCGGCCGGCTGCCTGCTGTTCATCGCGATGCTGCTGCTCAAGACGCACGTGGCCATCGCCGCCACGGCTGCGGCCGCGATCATCGTCGTGGCCTTCCTGGTACGCGCCCGCGAGCGCCTGACCTGGAGCCTCGTCCCGTGGCAGCTCGTGATCTTCGTGACGGGGCTGTTCCTGGTGGTTCCCACGCTCAGCAGGCACGGCCTGTCCGACCTGATGACCTGGATGGTCGGCACGGAGGGCGACCCCTACCGCACGGCCGCCGTCGGGGCCGGGCTCTCCAACACCATCAACAACCTGCCCGCCTACAAGGCCGTCGAGACCGTCATCCCGGCCGCCGACCAGGACCAGCTGCTGGCCCTGCTGGCCGGCACCAACGTGGCCCCGGTCATCACGCCGTGGGCGTCGCTGGCCACGCTGCTGTGGTTCGAGTCGTGCCGCCGCCACGAGGTCAAGGTCCCGATGCGGCGCTTCCTGCTGACCGGCACGGGCCTGGCCGTGGCCGGGCTGCTCGCCACCGTGTGGACCCTGGTGCGGTTCAGCTGATCAGGCGGCGGCCAGCGCGTAGGCGCCGGCGACCGCGTCCAGCGCCCAGCGCATCCGCACGACGTACGTCTCGGGGTGGTCGCCCGCCTCCTGCGCCACGTACGCCGCGCACCGGGCCGCGTCGCCGCCGCACCGGCACAGCCGCTCGTCCACGGCCTCGCGGATCTGGAACGGCGACAGCCGGTCGGACGGCTGCAGAGCGGTCGCGAAGAGCACCTGCGCCAGCTCGGTCGTGGTCATCATGTCGAGCCCCTCTCCCTTGTTCCGTTCTCTCCCAATAGACCTCGAACGGGAGCGGAACTCATCGGCGAAGGACACACATGTTCTGCGGACTTTTCCTCATTCGGGCCCGAGGAGGGCGAGCAGCCCGGGGACGGCCCGGGGATGGGCGGCGACGAAGCTGCGGTCGTCGGCCGTGCCGTCGATGCACTCCTCGAACGGGCCGCCGTCCAGCGCCCTGATCTCGATGCCGGCCTCCCGGGCGAGCAGCGCCCCCGCGGGCAGGTCGACCGCCTCGGCCCGGTAGCCCACGATGCCGTCGATGTCGCCGCGCGCCAGCATCGCCCACGCCAGCAGCGGCGCCCACAGCTGCAGCACCCGCCGCGCGTTGAGCTCCAGCGCCGTGCGCAGCGCGCGTGCGGTCGCGTCGTCCCTGGTCACGCCGTAGCCCTGGGTCCAGGCCAGCAGCGGCCCGTGCGGGCTCGGCGCGTACGGGGGCGCGAGGCGTACCCCCGAGGACGATCCCGCCGGAGCGGACAGCGCCCCCCGCCCGCGGACGGCCGACCACGTCTGGTCGGAGACGGGATCGTGCACCACCCCCAGCACGGGACGCCCGCCCCGGCACAGCGCCACGCCCACCACGTAGGCGGGCAGGCCGATCGCCACGTTGTTGGTGCCGTCGAGCGGGTCGACCAGCCACGTCCACTCGCCGCCCGCGGCCCCCACCAGTCCCGACTCCTCGGCGATCACCGTGTGCGACGGGTACGCCGTCAGGATGCGCTCCAGCAGCAGCTTCTCCGAGGCCAGGTCGAGGTCGGTCACCACGTCGCCCGCCTCGCCCTTGGCCCGGACGCCGACCACGCCGCTCATGCCTTCCCGGAGCAGCGCCCCCGCGGCCTCGGCGGCTTCGACGGCGACCGTGCGGGCGTGATCCAGGTCCATCGGATGCCTCTCAGGTCAGGTGAGCGGTGATCAGACGTACGGCCAGCTCGGTCTCGCGGGCGTCCAGCGGCTGCCTGGCCACGTGGTGCGGCCCGCCGCCCAGCGGGCCGAGCGACAGGTCGCGGCTGCCGGGCCGGCCCCGCCCCAGCGCGATCGTGGCCGCCTCGCCGCCCTCCGGCACGACGCTGCTGTGGAAGCGGTCGGCGGCCAGCGTGTACGTGTCGCCGGGGCCGAACACCTCCACCAGGCCCGTCGCGTGCCGCACGGTGCGCCCGGTGGGCGAGATGCGGTCGCCGTCGGTCCCGCTGACCACCTCGAAGACGCGGTGCGTGGCGTCCCGGCCGGCGTCGGTGACCACCGCGTGCACGTTGCGCACCTGGCCGTAGAGGACGTGGCTGACCAGGTCCCAGCTGTGGCAGTGGATCTGCGAGGTGGTGCTCTCGGCGTGCGCGAACGAGTCGGACCACAGGTGGACGCACACCCCTTCGCCGCCGTCGCGCTCCAGCGGCAGGCACACGAACCCGAGCGGGTGGCGCACCGCCGTCAGGCCGCCGGACGAGAGCGTCTCCAGCGCCCAGGCCCTGGCCTCGCCCACGATGACCCGCTGGTGGACGCCCTGATGGCTCATCACGCACCAGCTCGATCATGCGGCTCACCGTAGGGGTCCATCGCCCGCAACGCCTTGCGGGCGATGTCGACGACGTCACGGCCGTTGTACGCCTTGGGCAGCGGGATCCCGACGCGTTCGAACAGCTCCTGAACCTCCTCGATGGTGGGCTCGTCGCTCAACGGCACCTTCTTGTACATCTCCAGCGGCACCCGCCGCGCCTGCTCGAAGCTGAGCCGCAGCTCGGTGTCGCAGTTCTCGTAGTAGAACGTGCCGGCCAGCGCGGTCATCGCCTTGTTGGGGTCCTCGACCGTCATGATCAGGCGGGTGGCCGACACGTCCCAGCGGAACGTGGTCATCGTCGAGGACAGGCCCACCGCGATGTCGAGCAGGCCGTAGCGCTGGCGGTGCCAGAAGGCGGCCAGGATCGTCGCGTACGACTCCTTCCTGGCCCGGTCGGTCGTCCACGTCTCGCCGGTGCCGTCGGGGGCGTCCGACAGCGAGCGGCGGTAGTGGGCGTACGTCTCGCACACCTCCAGGTTGGACGGGTCGATCACCTCGACCCTGACCGTGAGGTGGCGCTTGTCCCTGCGGGCCGCCGCGACGCACTCGGGCAGGGTGACCGCGCGCAGGTAGGTGCCGGTGCCGCCCTTGAAGCTCCACCGGTGGGTGTCCTTGCGCGCCTCCGCGTGGGACTGGGCGATCTCCTGGCTGCTGCCCAGCACCCGTACGAGCTGGAGCGCGTCGAGGGCCTTGCGGGTGCTGCCGACCAGCGACTCGATCTCCTGCAGGCGGGCCAGGCGCGCGGGCAGCTCGGCCAGCGCGCCCGAGGTGATCGTCTCCTCGACCGGGGCCTGGCGCGCGCGGTCGCGCAGCAGCGCGGTGGCCACCAGCGCCATGATGACCAGGGTCGCGGCGTTGACCAGCTGGGACTGCACCTCGTCGGGCACGATCTCGTTGGGCATCACGCCCACGACGCCGATCACGATCGCGAGCACCAGCGCGATGGCCCCGTCGGCGTTCTGCGCAGCCCATGGGGCGACCTGCTTCACCGCCGCCACGAACCGTGTCATCGCTCGCCCCGCCGTTCGACGATCATTCAGTCCCCGAGGTCATGGTAACGACCGCGCCAAGCGACCACCAGTACACCCAGAGCCAGGGAGCTTTATTGCCTCGAACCTGAACGGGTCCCATGGGTAGCATCGGCTCGCATGATCATGGATCCCGAGGTGATGGGCTACTACGAGCAGGGCGGCGAGCTGACCAGGCTGCGGCGGGGGCGCAACCGGCTGGAGTACTGGCGCACGCGTGACGTGCTGCGCCGCGTCCTGCCGCCGGCCCCCGCGCGGGTGCTCGACGTGGGAGGGGGCACCGGCGCGCACGCCGAGTGGCTGGCCGCCGACGGTTACGAGGTCGAGCTGATCGACCCGGTGCCGCTGCACGTACGGGAGGCGTCCACGCTGCCCGGGGTGAGCGCCCGCCTGGGCGACGCCCGCGACCTGCCCGTCCCCTCCGGCCGGGCCGACGCGGCGCTGCTGCTCGGCCCGCTCTACCACCTGCCCGAACGGGCCGACCGCGTCCGCGCCCTGGCCGAGGCCAAGCGCGCCGTGCGCCCGGGCGGGCCGGTCGTGGCGGCCTTCATCAGCCGGTACGCGAGCGTGCACGACGGCGTATACCGCGGCGGCTTCGTGGACGAGGAGTACCGGACGGCCGACTACCGGGGCCTGGAGACGGGGGTGATGATCTCGCCCAGGCCGGGCGGGTTCCGCGGTTACCTCCACGATCTCGAGGAGATCCTGGACGAGTTCGCCGACGCCGGGCTGCCGCGTCCCGACCGTTACGGCCTGGAGGGCGCCTTCTGGCTCTACGGCGATGTGGACGACTGGCTGGACGACGACCAGCGGCGCGAACTGCTGCTCGACGCCGCCCGCAGGCTGGAGTCGGAGCCGTCGCTCCTGGGGGTCAGCGGCCACCTCCTGGCAGTGGCGACCGCCTGACCGCGCGCCCC
>NZ_JBSGFQ010000154.1:0-25394 GCF_053603495.1 Nonomuraea sp. NPDC004186
CTTCAAGCGGCTGACCAGCGGTTTCGCTTGGCAACCCAAGATAACGATTGCCACCGCTCTGGACCGCCTCATGACAGCTACCCGGGCACGAAGGCGCCGGGTTCCCCGTGTGGCAGTTGTCATCGCGGCCGTCGCAGTCCTCGCCACGGCAGTCACCGTGCTGCGAACAGGCGGCGAACATCCGCAGGTAACCACCGCTGCCGTGACCGGCCAATGGCGGGAGGGCGACCCTGAGCCCGGCGTATTTCTCTGTGGGGTCGATTCTCCATACCCGTCCTGCGACGGGGGTGGTGTCCCTGAGTGGGAGGATGGGCAGACCTCCCCGCCAGAGCCCGTCGGCGGTGGCAAGGCCATCACTACGGAGCAGATGAAGATCCTTGAACAGACCTCGGCGCGATGCCCCGGGTTGAACGGCCACGTCCAGTGCATTACCTGTAGATCGCCTGATGTGCCATAAGATCTTGCATCGCGCGCTGTGAAGAATCCTCACTGCGGCGATCACAGCATTCCGATCTGCGTCGGGGGTGGTTACCTTCATCAGCCAGCAGGAGGCTTTCACGAGGATGCGCCGCCAGTTCCCCAACGTGGCCGACACGGCGGTAGGCGCCGCTGCTGCTGATGCTGGTGAAGTCGGACACAGGGCCCCAGTGGCTGGTATTGCAGTCGCGTGCGAAGACGTTGGGCAATTCTGCGGATACTTCTTGGCATACGAAGGCTTCGCCTACCCGCACCGAGGTCGGCGCGTTGTGTGGGGTGGCGGCGGCCACTGGGGCGGCGGCGAGTTCACGGGCGGCCTGCATAGCGTGCTCTGATGTGGAATCCGCCGCGCCGCGCTCGCACTCTACGTCCGTTCGGGCCCAGTACCTGGATCGCGAAGTACCACGAACCGTGACCTTCGTCAGCCAGGTCGGGGCACGCCCTGTCCTGGTCTGAGCGACCACACCGCTTGTACACCACTGGCTCGCCCACCTTGCGCCCCTTTCCTCTCCTACAAGACGGGCGGGCCAGGGAAACATGACGTCAATGACTGCGTGGTAGGCATTGCGCCCAGCCGAGGGACCGATTCGATCGGGGCACTGCACCCACCCAGGACGAAGACAACGACGACCGCTGTTACACCGCTCATGATCAGGACGGACACCATCAGATCATGAACCGGAGCCACTAGTCCGAGTTAACCAGCAGAGCCCTACAGGGTTCGCTTGGTCGAGCCCAGGCTACAGACCAGGCGGCCGGTCTTTATAAGGCGTCGGAGCCATATCCGGCCCATGGCGTGCAAGGTTATTACGAAGAAGATACTCCTCGAAAACGGGCTTCGGGCCGAGAAGTTCCGCTGCGGTGGCCGCTGACCACTGCGCCTGTCGTTGTACGTTCCGCACGTCTACCACGGCGATGGCGCCGTAGCTCGTCGCCACGAGGCCCTCACGTTTCCACGTCTGGATGATCCGCGTGGTGGACGCGTCGCTGATTCCCAGCCAGCGTGCGAGGTCAGCCTGGGTCAGCGGCGGCGCCAGCACTGGAGTGTTGCTCCCGGGCACGTTCTGTTCCCCGAAGAGCAGCCGCAGCGCGAGCAGCAGCCAGGCCAGGCGGGAACGCTGTGTGTGGAACATCCGCAGGCGAAGGCCCACCTCGAGCCTCGTCGTCTCACGCACGAGCCGGGCGAGTTCGCGACGTACCAGGGGGAGATCGCTGCAGAGCAGCGGTACGGCTCCCGCCGGGACGCGCAGCAGCTGCACGTCCTCGGTCGCGACCACGCGCATCCCCGCCGCTCCCTCTCCCGAGCTGTAGATATCGGGATCGAACTGGTGGGCTGGGATGGCCAGATCCCCGGGGCCGGCGACGGCCAGGACGACCCGCTCGCCCGCAACGACCTCCACCCGAACCCAGCCTGACAGGATGATGACCAGATCGTTGTCTCGGGTGCCGGGCAGTGCCTGTCGGCGCGGAAGCCGTTCCAGAGCGGCCGTCTCCAGAATGACTGTCTGATTGACCTGTCCCAACCGGCTCCAGAACGGCATTCGCTGCGCCGGGAACGGGCGCGCCGCGATTGCCATCACCCATCGCCGTAGAGGGCCAGCAGAATCGGTGGAATCGCCGCCAGTAGGAGACTCGCGGCCATGAGCGCCCGCACCAGCCGGGCGGGTGCGGTTTTAGCGATGCGTATCGAAATAACTGCGATCATGCAGACGATCGCCAGGACCACAAGCCCACCGACGACCACGGAAAGGGACGAATTCATACTATCCTTGCCATTGGAGAAGGGATAACACCTCGATGCGCACGCATTCGAACGGTTGCCGAGCGTCCAGTGCGGGTTGGTAAGTCCCGCATCCGGAGAATAGCGATCGATTCGCGAGAATGCACCCTTTTGCCTTCGGAGATGGCCTGCGAACACAAAGTAGCCCGCGACCAGTGCACTTATGCCAGAATTCTCTCCCCTGAGAGGATTGTCGGGATCGACAAACTTACACTGTGATGAATGGATGCCAACCCTGGGTGGAGAATTCCATTCCGCCATCAGATAGCATCTCGTCGTTCTCGATTGGAGAAACGCTTGCCGAGCGTCCACATCGAGGCCCGGTGGTCTGTCCGGTGTGGTGCCGGGCAGACCACCGGGCACAGCCGACCGAGCGAGACTCCCAACCCAGCTGTCTGGCCGGGCCTAGCCCGTCCGGCGGACCTCCCTGGCTCCTGATCGCTGATCAGTGAGGCGCGGCGGGGACAAAACTCGTTGACGATCAAGCCATCGAAGATCATTAAGTGAGGCCAAAACAGGCTTGTAGATGGGGCCACTACTTTCTGCTGGAATCACCCGAGGGAGGCCGACCACCCAGGCACGGCGAGGAGGTCCACGACTATCTGGTCGCACAAGTCCCGCAGTTGGAACGCATGTACGGTAAGCGGCGCCGTACTCTCTCCCGCCTCGGCTTCACCGCCGCGGCATCCGGCTTCGATGGACGCCCGTCGACCGCCGACGCTCCCTCGCACCTTCCCGTCATCAACGGGGAGCCTGAGGCCGCCGACTTCGCACAGTGAGCTTGTTCCACTTTGACGGACACCATCGTTGTGGTGCTCAGGCTGCGTACCCGTGGGGAAGCGGATCACGGCCGGGCGGATGTCGTACTTGCGGAGCATCGTGCTGAGCTTCATCGCGGTGAGCCCGGCCTGCACCGGATGCTGCGCACCCATCCCACGCTGGAGCACGCCCTGGCCGACGCGACCCCGGCCGCCTAGCTCCCCGCCGTCCCAGCACGCCACACGCGAGGATACGGGAGCGGGTGGTCCATCTCCCACGGGTCAAACGTGGACCAAGGTTTGCCGGAAATGCCCGACATGAGGCCCCATCCTGAATTTGTCCGTGACCGACTCGACGGCGACCCCGTGACCTACAGCATGCTGTAGGTGTTGTTCGCGGCCGGCGCTCTGGCGGCCCGACCGCTGGCACCATGGCTCGCGCGGCGGGGGCCGGATTGGTCAATGGGCTCGGCGCCGCCCTCTGGGGGGGCGGTTACCCTGCCGCTCGCCCTACTGCACGACTTTCCAGCCGCCGCCGCACTGTTCGCTGTGTCCGGCCTGGTGTGGGGCCCGTATACGGCAGTTGAGGCGACCGCGCTCCAGCGCTGGGCTCATCCCAACCGGCACGGTCGGCTTTTCGGCACCCAGCGAGCCCTGTTGATGGCCGCTTCCCCACTGGGCGCGGCCGCTGGCGCTATCCTGCTCGACCGTTCGCCTCAAGCGCCGATCCTAGCTGGCAGCGCTGCCGCTTGCGCCGTCGCCGGTCTCGTGGCCCTCGCCCACCCGGCCATGCGCCGCACATAGAGGGTGGTGTGGATCGAAGCTGACCGAGCGTCCCGGTTGCGCGGGATCCCGACACGAATAGCGTGCCCGCCGGGGTGGTCGACGCACTCCGCGTGTGGAGGCCATGCCTATTGTGGAAGACGTGGGCGCACTCATCTTCCGGTGCCAGCACCTGCCCGGCGTCACCGTGATTGCCTTGTGCGGGGAGTAGGACCTGGCGACCGCCGGCGAGGCGGAGGAGTTCATCCGCCTCGCCCGCCGGCCGGGTGATGAGGTTCTCCTCGACCTGACCGGGACCTCGTTCATGGACTGCATCGGGTTGATGGTGCTCTGGCGCCTGCACCAGGACGCGGGATGTGACGGTGGTGCGGTCCGCCTGCTCGCGCTGCAGCGCGAGCCCGCCCGGGTGCTTCGCCTCACAGGCGGCGAGCATCGCCTGCCGGTTCATCGCAACTTCGCCGAGGCGCTCGCCGCGGCCACCGCAGCCCCGCGCTGGCGTCGTCGACAGCCCCGGTGGGCAAGCCGGACTCCCGCCACTACTGATGGGTAATGCTATAGTGCACCAATTCTGTTGATTACCGATCAGCAACTGGCACCGTCGACGCGCTGACCAGCATGAACGCAAACACCTGTCGACAGCATTCGATGCACCCCTCAAACCGTGCCCGTTTTATGCGATTCGTCGCCTGGTTGTGCATCCGGCAACCATTTCGAGCTTGTCGCCGACGGGAGAGCGGAACGATCGCGGCGCCCCCACCACAACCCGCCCCAGCTAGCACACGCGCCGATACGCCGTATCGGGCAGGTGCGTGGCCCACTCGGCCGCTGTCAGATCGCGGCCTGCCATGGCGCAGACCTCCCGGGCGAGGTCACCGGACAGATCGGGCAGCCTCCAGACGCTGGCGCTGAAGTCGGTCGCGCCCGTGACGAACGTCCGGCCGTCGCGACTGACCGCCAGATCGGTCAGCGCGGCGTTGTGCGCGGTCAGCGGGTCACCCAGAGGGCGCTGGGTAGCCACGTCCCACAACCTGGTGGCATTGCCGCCGATCGAGATCAGGGTGCCGCCATCGGGGGTGAAGGACAGGCCGGCGATCGAGTTCCGGGAGGACATCGGTGCGCCGTAGGGGGCACCGGTAGCCGAGTCCCAGAGCTGGATGCCGTCGTCCTCCGCGCTCGCCAGGAGCCGACCGTCAGGGCTGAAGGTCACGTGGTGGCCGACGGCGGGCAGGCCCTCCAGGAAGAAGGAAAGCGGCAGGGCCGTGCGGGTCGCCGTGTCCCATAGGCGCAGTCGGTCTCCACCGGTGGCCAGCAGACGGCTGTCGGGGCTGAAGGACAGGCCGCCGATGCGGTCCTTGGCCGGGAGCGGTCCGCCCAGACGCCGGCCGGTGCCCATGTCCCACAGCTGGGCCAGGCCGTTGTCGTCGGATGCCGCGAGCAGGTGGCCGTTGGGGCTGACGATCAGCGGGTCGGATGCGGAGAAGTCGCCCTCGAACCGCCGTACGGCCGCGTGGGTGACGATGTCCCACTGGACTGGGGCGGCTCCGGCGTCAGTCAGGAGCGCCTGGTCGGACAGGAAGGTGACCGCGGCGCGGCCTTCGAAGGCCGCGCCGCGCTGTTCGCCCGTGGTGGTGTCCCAGAGCAGGACTTGGGGGAAGTCCAGCGAATCCTCACTGGTGGCGATCGTGCTGCCGTCGGGGCTGAAGGCCACGGACGGGACGACGTCGGAGAGACCGACGGACAGGTCCGGCATGAGCCGGGCCATCGACCAGAGTCGGACGTCTCCACTCGTGTCAGCGGTAGCCAGGGTCTGGCCGTCCGGGGCGAAGGCCAGCGTCGTGATGTCTCCCCCGCCGGGAGTCAGCAGCGTGAACGCGGAGGTCGCGAAGCGCGTGACGCGCAAGTCCAGCAGGCGTACCTGGTCCTCACCACCGACGGCGAGGATGGTCCCGTCGGGCGAGAAAGCCATGGGCTTGGCGGCGTCCGGGTTGTTGATGTCCGGGTTCAGATCGACGGGGAAAGCGCCCATCTGGCCGACCGGGGAAACTGGGGTGCCGATGGACAGGACCTCGACGCGGTCGGCTTCGGCGGCCGCCAGCAGCCGTCCGTCTTTGCTGAACTCGACGGCCTCGACCGGGAGATCGCGGGTGATGCTGACCGGCTCGCCGCCGTTGGTCCACAGCCACGCCTCCGGTCCCTCTCGGTTGAACGCGGCGAAGTGGATTCCGGTGGGGTCGAGCTCACCGTACAGGTTGGTGTCTTTCAGACCGCCGGAGCCTCCGGGCAACCGGGTTCCGGCCGGGACGCGCCAGCTGTGCCGCCTGGCGAGATGGTCCGACGCGGTCAGAACCGAGCCGCCGGACTCGAAGGCCAGCCCGGTGGGGACGTCGATACCGGTCAGCCGGGGGGTGGCCGGCCGGCCGGTGGCCAGGTCCCAGACCCGCAGGTCGGCCGGTTGGTCGTCGTCGGTGCGGACCGACAGCGCGAGTCTGGTGCCGTCCGGGGAGAAGGCCAGCAATGTGCCCTCACCCAGCGGACCGGCCAGCGGCGGTCCCAGGATCTCCCCTGTGGGGAACCTACGGCGCTGGACGCGGCCCTTGTCGTCCCCGATGGCCAGGGTGTGGCCGTCGCGGGTGAAGGCCAGCGAGGTTACCGGGCTGCCCTGGCCAGGCAGTACGGTGAGCAGGGGGTTCATCAGCATGCTCTTGAGCGTGGCCGTCGCCTCGGGCGAGTCCGGCGCCTGGCGGTGGGCCGCCACCGCCAGCAGACGGGCCAGCGCGGGATTCCCGGGAAAGACGCCTTCTACCCGCTGAGCCAGGTCCGCGACCTGGCGGTAGGAGTCGGCGTCACGGGAGCCGGTAGAGAAGAGCACGACGGACGCGGTCAGCACGGCCGCCGCCGCGACCGCTGCGGCGGCGAGCCACGAACGCCTGCGCGGCGGGACGGGAGCCAGGCGCACGATTCGCGGAGTGCGCCACTCACGTAGGCGTGGCCAGGTCTCGGGCAGGCTGTCGTGCGCCGGCTCCGGGTTGGCGACGCCGCCCAGGACGACGACCGCGGCCTCGGCGTATGCCTCCAGCACCGCCTGCTCCCGCGGCGTGGCCGGGGTCAGGTCCTCGCGGGAGAACAGGGCCGCCGCGGCCTCCTGGGACTCTGGGTCGAGAGAGGTGTAGAGGGCTTCGGCCGCCGCGGCGATGAGGGCGGGCACTCCCCCGGTGCCGCCGTACGCCCGGATGTCCAGCCCTGCCTGCCAGGTGCTCAGCATCACCCTGGACAGCCAGGCCGGTGCGAGGGGACCGTACCCGCCGCCCGAACGCAGGTCGCGCAGCACCAGGTCGGTCAGCCCGGGCTGGACCGTCAAGCCGTACGCCGCCGCGGGAGCGTGGATGGCGCGGGCCAGTTCCGACTCGGTCATCGGCGGAATCGCGAACTGTTCGGCCGTGTCCAGCCCGAGCCGGTCGAAGGCGTCCTGCCGGACGCAGACGATCACCATGGCCCGCTCGGACAGCGCGGTCAGCGCGGAGCAGTAGGCGTCGCGGATCGGAGCCTCGGCATCCAGGACTTGCTCGACCTGGTCGGCGACGAGCACCGGGGCGGTTCCCGGGGGGATCAGCAGTGGGGCGCCCTCCGGATGGGCGGCCAGTTCGGCCCGTATCGTCACCGCGTCACGTTCCCCGTTCAGGCGGGCGATCGCGAGAGCCAGCTCGTCCAGCGGGGCGGCCGAGGCGGTGTGCCACGAAGTGGGTAGTGAGGGCAGAAGCCCGGCTCGAAGCAGTGAGGTCTTGCCCGACTTGGACGGACCGGTGACCACCAGGAGCCCCTGGTCGCCGAGCCGTTCGGCAAGGGCGGCCACGACCGGTTCCCGGCCGTGGAAAAGCACTTCGTCGGCTTCGGTGAACGTGCGCGCTCCCAGGTAAGGGGGCTGGCCGGCGCCGGTGACGGCACGCGGCTCCGACTGCTCGGCCGCCATGCCGGCAACCAGGTCATGTACCTGTCCGAGAAGGCGTGCCTGTGTCCAGCGTTCGCTCTCGTCCCGCTCCAGCTCCCGCCGCTGATCGTCTTGGGCCTGGCGGAGGTGGGTGAGCTCCGCAGTGGCGCGCGCGCTTGCCTGGGTGAGCTCGGTCAGCAGGAAGCCGAACTCCGCGTGCTCGGTGCGGATCTTGTCGAAGGCCGCCAGGATCTCCTCGGTGACGCGCGCCGACCCGGCCGCCACCAGCCCGGCGAGCGTCTCCTGAGCCAGGTCGAGTTGCCTCAGGACCGCGGCCAGTTCGGTGCTGACGATCTCGCCCATCGCGGGACTGCGCAGATCGCGCTCGATCGCCTGGGCCAGGGCGGCGGTCAGGGCCGGGCCGTCGAGACGGCGTTGCCGGCGCAGCCGAGCGGCGGTGCGCTCGGTGATCGCCGCCAGGTAGTTCCCTCCCATGCCCGCGAGCAGGCCGGTCGTGGCCTGGCCGACGGCCTCGGGCGTGTCGGAGAACACTAGCTCAGCGCATGCGGAAGCGGCCAGCAGAGCCAAGATGGTGTTCGGCGCCATCTGGGTGAGCCGCGTCCCGGCCGAGGTGATGTGGCGTGCGGCGGCCCTGCCCATGCGGCGGCGAAGCCGGTCCTCGTGCGCTGGCGCGTTCCCGTCCTCGAACCGGTCCGAGCTCATGCGGTGATTGTGGCGAATATTCCTCGAGGAATAAATGACAATGTCGGCTATGGACGCCAGCAGATCCGGCGACGACGGGCGTGAGCGCATGGGCCGCGCCGCAGCGCGCTGGGTCGTCTCGGCTGCTCGCGGGGGCGGGGAGAAGCTGCGGGCGATGACCCCCAACACCCTGCTCGCCCTGCTCGCCGCAGCCGCGTTCACCGACATCCTCACGCCGGGCGGCGCCTTGCTCCCGGCCGTCGCCGGGCTGCTGAGCGGAATGGGCGGCAACTACCTGTCGGGGCTGCTGGAGCGTACGGCGGAACGCTTGCGCGTCCGGCCCGCGGAATCGCCGGACGCCGTCACCGCTGAACTGGCCGCCGAGTTGCTGGCGGCGCTTCAGGGCCAGGACTCCGTCGCGCGCGAGGTCCGAGCCGAACTGGCCGAGATCATCGGACGCGTCGACATGGTCGCGGCGGCGGTGGACGAGGCACTGCGCACACACTCCAAGGACGTCGTCGGCGCGGTCGTCGGCGCCTTCGCCGGTCTGGAACGGGAGTTCCAGGAATTCGCCTTCCTGCTGGGTAGCATCCACCAGGAGTCACGGCGCATCGCCGCGGACATGGCGGCGATCAGGACCGAGCAGCATCAGAGCGCCATCATGCTCCGCCACGAGCAGGACCAGCGCCGCCACCACTACGCCCTGCTCTCCGGCCTGTACGAACTGGCCGCCGACCTGGAGCAGCGCACCAGACAGGGCGGGCGGCTGGCCCTGCCCGCTCCCGAGACATCCCCGTACCGCGGGCTCTACCCCTTCGACGAGACGCACGCGGCCTACTTCCACGGCCGCGAGGCGTTGACCGGCGACCTGTGCGCGGCGGTCGCCGACCGGCTCGCGATCCCTTCACCGCTCATCGTCTCGGGGGCCTCGGGGGCGGGAAAGTCCTCCCTGCTGCGCGCGGGCCTGCTGCCGGCCCTGTCCCGGGGCACGCTGCCGGTGCCCGGCGCCGTGCACTGGCCGACCATGGTGCTCACGCCCACGGCGGAGCCGCTGCGCGAGCTGGCACTACGCCTGGCCATGCTGCACTCTCCCGGTACGGCGCCGGCCGCGCACCGAGCCCTCATCGCCGACCCCGCCCAGGCTCCCCTCCTGGTACGGCAGGCCGTGGCGGGCCATGCGGAACGGCTTGGCATGGAAGGGAACAAGCACCGGCTCGTCCTGGTCGTCGACCAGTTCGAGGAGGTGTTCACACTGGCCCCGGCGGATCAGCGAGCCGCGTACGTGACCGCGCTCGACGCCCTCGCCAACAGCGGCGAGGCCATAGTGGTCATTGGCGTACGCGGCGACATGTGGGCGAGATGCGCCGAACATCCGGAACTGGCGGCCGCTCTCCAAGACGGCCAGTTCGTCGTTACGCCCATGACCGAGGCGGACCTGGCCGCCGCCATCACGGGCCCGGCCGCCGTGGCCGGCCTCGGCGTGACGGATGGACTGGTGGAGGCGGTGCTGCGCGACCTCGGCGCCGGCCGGGTCACCATCGGCACGCCCGAGGAAGGCGTGTTGCCACTGCTGTCCCAGGCCATGTTGCGCACCTGGCAAGCGCGGGAGGGCTCGGTCCTGACGGTGCGGGCGTACGAGAGCGCCGGCGGCGTGCGCGACGCCGTGCGGAGAAGCGCGGAGGAGGCCTACGACACGCTGAACGGGCAGCAGGCGCAGATGGTCCGGCCGCTCATGCGAGCGCTCACCCTGGTCACCATCGACGGCGAACTGGTGCGCAGGCCCACCGACCTCCTGACCATACGGAACGCGCTCGGCCCCGACGCCGACGCGATCGTCTCGCCCTTCGTGGCCGGCCGCCTGATTGTGCTGGAACGCGACAGTGTCACGATCGCGCACGACACGCTGCTGCGAGCCTGGCCCCGCCTGCGCACCTGGAGCCAGGAGGATCAAGCCGACCGCGTGGCCCGCCTCCGGCTCACCGAGCACGCCCGCGACTGGGCCGCCGCCGGGCGTGACGCCGCCTTGTTGTATCGGAGCGGGCGACTGCAGGCGGCAAAGGAAATGGCGGTGAGCGATCCGCTGGAGCAGGAGTTCCTGCAAGCGGCGTACCGGCAGGAGCGCCGAGGTGTCCGGGTCCGCCGCACCGTCACCGCGGCGCTGGCGATCCTGCTCACCCTAACCACCGGGGCAGCCGTCGCGTTGGTCCAAGCCAACCAACGCGCCGTGCGCCAGCGCGATCTGGCCGTCGCCCGGCAGCTCATCGCCGACAGCCAGGTCATGGGCGAACGCGACCCCGTGCTCGCCCGGCTGCTCGCGCTGGCCGCCACCGAAATCTCCCCCGGCCTGCCGGAAGCCCGGGTCAACCTGCGTCAGGCCCAGGCGCGGCCCGCCGTCCGAGCAGCCCCTACGGCGGCGGGCAGCACGGTGGCGCTGGGCTTCGACGGAGGCGCACCGATCGTGGCCGAGTCGGCGGGGCCGGGCGTGGTCGGTGTCCGGGAACTGCTCACCGGCCGGGCGGTGCGCACGCTCCGGACCCCGCACGGCAGCGCACTGGACGCCATGGCGTTCAGCACGGACGGCAGGTACCTCGCCACAGGCGCCGAAGGGCAGGTGCTCGTCTGGGACCTCGGCACCGGCCGCCAGGTGTCCGAACTGGAGGCACTGCATTACGTGATCAAGGCGCTGGCCTTCAGCCCCGACGGGACCAAGGTCGCGATCAACGACGGCAGTGTCGGCATCTGGAACCGGACCGGCGGACGGCGCCTGATGCAGTTCTCCGACTTCGACGAGAAATCCCCGCAGTTCGTCCACCGCGACCCTGACCTGGCCACGCTCGACCTGCTCGCCTACCATCCGAGCGGACGCATACTGGCCACCACCGCACGGAACGCCTCCTTCATACAGGTGTGGAACGTCGGCGAGGACACCCCCTCCGCCCGAAAGCTGCCCGTCGCCGGCGCCGGGGCGCTCGCGTTCAGCC
Source organism: Nonomuraea sp. NPDC004186 (assembly GCF_053603495.1). Classification (NCBI taxonomy): domain Bacteria; kingdom Bacillati; phylum Actinomycetota; class Actinomycetes; order Streptosporangiales; family Streptosporangiaceae; genus Nonomuraea; species Nonomuraea sp. NPDC004186. The sequence goes on from NZ_JBSGFQ010000154.1 coordinate 11,407, forward strand.
CGGACGGCGATCTGCTGGCCATCGGGCTCTCCGACGGCGCAGTCCAGCTGCGGCGGGTCGCCACGGGCAAGGCCGAGGGCACGCCCCCTGCGGGGACACACCGCAGCGGTCACGGCGCTGGCCTTCAGCTCCGACGGCCGTACGTTGGCCAGCACCTCACAGGACGGCACCGTACGCCTGTGGGAGACGAGCACGGGCACCCCGCTGACCAGCCAGCTCGCTGACCTGGCCGACCATGTGGCCTTCGACCCGCGAGGGAACATGCTGGCCGCAGCCGGTGACCGGACCCGCGCCTGGGACCTCCGGCTGCTGCGAGAGTCCGCCGCCGTGAAGCTGCCCCAGCAGGTCGACCGGCTGGCCCCGGCCGCGGACGACACGTTGCTCGCGGGCCAGCAAGAGCGCATAGGCATGTGGACACCGGGCACCCCGTCCAGCTCGGTGACCTGGATCGGCGGGACCACCTTCGCCGCCAGCGGGCACCTGGCCGCCGTCGGCGGCGACGAGCACAGTGAACTGTGGGACCTCACCTCCCGCCCACCCCGCCGGGTCGGCACCTTCGCCCAGGCGGCGGACGCGATCGCCATCGGGCCGCCGGGGACATTCATCGCCATCGCCGACCAGAACCACATCAGGCTGTGGGACCCCGCGACCGGCCGACAGCTGGGCGGCCCGTTGGAAGGACACCGGGACGCCGTCCGGGCCATGGCCTTCACCCGGGACGAGGCCTCGCTGGTGAGCTTGGCCTCCGACCAGACCCTGCGCGTCTGGGACACCGCCGCCCGCAGTGAGGCCGTACCCCCGGTCGCCGTCGGCGACTACCTCACCGGCACCATGGCACTCGCCCCCGGCGGAGACGCCGTGATTGCGGTGGGAAACCTGGCCCGAACCTGGGATACGACCACCGGCCGGGCACGCGACGGCGCATTCACCGGACACACCGCCGCCATCTCAGCGCTCGCTGTCAGCCCCGACGGCGGCACACTCGCCACGGCGAGCGGCGACGGCACCACCCGGCTGTGGGACATGGCCTCGCGGACCCAACTGGGGGTTTCCCTTGCCGGCGCCGAGATCACCGCCCTCACCTTCACCGGGGACGGCGCCCGGCTGGCCGCGGGCAGCGCCGACGGCACCATCAAGACGTGGGACGTCTCGGGACTTACGGGCGACCCGGCGGCAGCCGTGTGCACAGCGGCGGGGCGGTCCTTGACCACCACCGAGTGGGACCGATACCTGCCCGACCTGCCCTATCGCGACCTCTGCGGCATCGGCGGATGACCCAAGCGTCATCCTTGCTCGAGGACCAAGGATGCACATTCCGCGGCACGACAGTAAGCGCCGACGCAGAGCCACCCCAGATAATCGCCGAAACGCTGTGCGACTGTGAAACTGCTCGGCTAGGCGCGCCCGGATGGACGAGCACACCGCCCTTCGGGGCCGGGGATTGGCGAGCACCGTGGGCTATGAGGACAGGCGGCGCATCGCGTTGCCTGTACGGCTTCAAAACTCATCGCATCGGGCTTGAGCTGGGATTTCCCCGGAGCGTGTCCTCGGCGTCACCGAGCATCCGACCGGGCAGTGGGTTGCACAGCAGGCCAGGAATCTGATGATCGAGTTGGGGGACAGGGCGGAAGGGTTCAGGTTCCTTCTCCGCGATCGGGATACGAAATTCACCGTGATGTTCGACGAGGTCTTCACGGCCGCAGGCATCCGCATTCTCAAGAGTCCACCTCAGGCTCCACGGGCTAAGGCTTTCGCCGAACGCTGGATCGGCGGCCTGCGCCGAGAACTTCTCGATCGGATCCTCATCGTCAACGCCTGCCACTTACAACGCGTGCTTGCAATCTACAAGACCCACTTCAACGAGCATCGCCCACATCGCTCCCTGGGCCAGGCCGCTCCGCTGCAAGCCCTTCCAGACCCGATCGAGGACGATATCAAGGTCATCCGGCGTGACCGCCTCGGCGGACTGCTCCACGAATACGCGCAGGTCGCATAGGGCGGCCGAGTTCTTGGCACCCACACGCCGTTCACGTGGTGGTTGCGCGGGCGCGAGCACATCCGCACCGTCCTGCTCGCCGCCGAGGCCGACGCCGCGTGCGCCGGCTCCCGCCTGGTCCCGACCAGGGCCAACGGCTCCCCGGCCTTCGGCCCAGTACGTGAACGATGAGCCCTTCGTCCTGGGCGTCCTCGACGTCGCCAGCGGCCTGATCACCGGTGAGACCACATTCCTGGACCCCGGCCTGTTCCCGTTCTTCGGCCTGCCGATGAGTTTTGAGCCCGTCCTTCGTACTGAGAGGTGAAGGAGGAAACACAGAAACATGCCAGAGATCATCGAGCTTCCCGAACGTCCGTACGTCGGGGTGCGCAAGACCATCACCATGACCCAGTTCAACCTCGTCGGAGACCGCATCGGCGAGATCATCGGCTGGCTGGTCGAGCGCGGCGCGTACCCGGCCGGAGCGCCGTTCCTGAGGTACGACGAGATCAACATGGCCGCCGACCGGCTGGTGGTGGAGGCGGGGGTGCCGGTGGCCACGCCGGTCGAGGGCGAGAGCGACATCTTCACGCCACCCTCCCCGCCGGCCGCTACGCCACCGTCGCCCACCACGGCCACCCGGACCAGCTCGCCGACGTCATCGACGCGTTCCGGAAATGGGCCGCGGAACAGGGGCTGACCTGGGACATGACGACCGACGACGACGGGACGGAGCACTGGGGCTGCCGCCTGGAGCTCTACAACACCAACCCCGCCGAAGAGCCCGACCTGAACAACTGGGACACCGACCTGCAGTTCCGCCTGGCCGACTGACTTCGGGGCGTGCCGGGGAGCGCACCGGTTCCGGCCCGCCCGTGGACCTAGGACCTGCGCCCGGGTCCTGGCCGTCCATGCCGCCAACCGCGCTACCGGCGCGCTAGCACCGGGCTAGCGGGCCGGAAGAGCATGTAGGGCATGTCGCACGTGCTGGTGGCGAGTCAAGTCCTGCTCGCCACGGTCTTCGTCATCTCCGCGTACTCGAAGCTGCGCAGCCGTACCGCACTACGGTCTTTCGCCGCCACCCTGCGATTGCTGCCCGGCCCGGCCCGGTTCCCGGCTGCCATGGCAACGGTGGCCATGGAAGTTGTTGCCGCGGTCACCTTGATCGTGCTTCCGCACGCGGGGCTGGCCGCCAGCGGGATGCTGTTGATCGCGTTCTCCACGTGGATCGCCGTTTCCCTTCGCCGGGAGCGGCGCGAGCCATGCCGGTGCTTCGGCGTGTCCGCGACTCCGCTCGGCCCGGCGCACCTGATCCGCAACGGGCTGCTGCTCCTCGTTGTCGTGCTGGGTTGGGTGATGCTGATGTTCCCCGGCGGCCCGGTCACCGTGGCCGGTCTCGCCCTGGCAGTGCCGGTCGGGCTGGTCGGCGCCATCCTCTTGATCGTCTTCGACGATATCGCCGATCTGTTCATGGAAGTCTCGGGGAGTTCGTGATGCCGTATCTCATCGTGGCCGTTGTCGTGGTCGGCGTGCTGTGCATGCTGAATCTCCTGCTGACGGTGGGAGTGATCCGCCGGCTGCGGAGGCAGGCCGCGTCAGCGCCATTCTTGTCCCCCATGGCGGAAGGGCTCGCCATCGGGGAGAAGATGCCGGCGTTCGCCGCCGCCACCACCGATGGCGACCCGATCTCCGATGAGCTGCTCGATGGGCCCGCCCTCATCGGCTTCTTCTCTCCGTCCTGCCAGCCCTGCAGGGAACTGATGCCGCGCTTCATCGACCATGCCCGCCAAACCTCGGGCACGGTGCTCGCCGTCGTCGTCGCCGACAGCGACGAGGAGGCCGCCGCCGACGTCGAACGCCTCGCCGAGGTGGCGCGTGTAGTGGTCGAGGCACCTCGGAACGCCATTCAGAGCGCCTTCAAGGTCGCCGCCTATCCGGCCCTCTTCCTGATCGGTGCGGAGGGCAGGGTCACCGACAACGATCCCACGCTGCTCGCCACGGTCAGCGCATGATCAGAACGGCAAAGGTGGCCGCGGGGGTCGCCCTTCGCGCGGCCCCGGGATTGATGGCGGTCTACGTCCTGGTGATGCTCGCTGAGGCGATCGCGCCGATCGCGGCGGCGTGGCTGACCAAACTGGTGGTCGACTCCCTGGCGGGACAGGGATCGGCGGCCGAGCTCAGTACCCTCGCGGTGGGTCTGGCCGCCGCGGGCGTCCTGATGACGGTACTGCCCCAGCTCGTGCAGTACCTCAACAGCGAGATGGGCAGGTTGTTCACCGCTCGGACCACTGCGCAACTGTTCTCCGCGACGCTGCGGTTCGCCGGATTACGACGGTTTGAGGACCCCAACTTCCACGACCGGCTGCGGCTGGCGAAGAACAGCCTGTCGACGGGGCAGGAAGTCGTCACCGGATCCCTTGGGGTGGTGAGCGCGGCGATCACGCTGACCGGGATGGTCGGCTCCCTTCTGGTGATCAGTCCGGTTCTCACCGGGATCGTCCTGGCAACCGGGGTTCCTGCGCTGGTGGCGCAGTTGCGGCTGTCGCGTCGTCGCGCCTCGATGATGTGGGACATCGGCCCTGCCGAACGACGCCAGATGTTCTACGGCGATCTGCTCACCACGGTTGCGGCGGCAAAGGAGATCCGTCTGTTCAACAGCGGTCGTTTCCTGCAAGGCCGCATGATGACCGAGTTGCGCGCGTCCAACGCCGCACGCCGCCGGATGGACTTCAAGGAACTGTCCGTCGAGAGCCTGCTGACGCTGCTGGGCGCGGTGGTCGCGGGCGGTGGGCTGATCTGGGCCGTCACCTCCGCCGGCTCCGGTGCGCTGAGCGTCGGCGACGTGACCCTGCTGATCGCCGCCATCGGCGCGGTCCAGGCCGCCCTCAGGGGTCTGATCGTCGGTATCGCAGCTCTCCACCAGGAGCTGCTCATGTTCGACCATTACGTGGCTGTGACCTCGGCGGAGCCCGACCTCCCCATTCCCGCCGAGCCTGCGCGACTGCCCCGGCTGAGGGACGGCATCCGGCTGACCGACGTGTGGTTCCGCTACAGCGAGGATCACCCGTGGATCTTGCGTGGCCTGAACCTGTTCATTCCGGCTGCCTCGTCGGTCGCCGTCGTCGGTCTGAACGGTGCCGGCAAGTCCACGTTGGTTAAGCTCCTGTGCCGGTTCTACGATCCGCAGCACGGGAGCATCACGTGGGATGGCGTCGACATCCGTGACGTGCACCCCGATGATCTGCGGCACCGCATCACCGGGGTGTTCCAGGACCATATGGCCTACGACATGTCCGCAGCCGACAACGTGTCCATCGGCTTCGTCCCCGCCCGTGAGGACGAAACCCGGATCCGTGGGGCCGCGTTCGAAGCCGGGATCGACGACAAGCTCTCCTCCCTCCCTCGCGGGTACAACACCCTGCTCACGCGGACGTTCTTCAGCGAGGAGGACAAGGACGACCCCGACACGGGTGTCGTGCTCAGCGGCGGGCAGTGGCAGCGCACGGCCTTGGCCCGCGCTATGTTCCGCGGCCACCGCGACCTCGTGATCCTCGACGAGCCCTCAGCCGGACTGGACCCGGAGGCTGAGGCCGACGTGCACGCTCGGACCCGGCGCCGGCGCCACGGCGCTACCAGCCTGCTCATCTCTCACCGGCTCAACACCGTGCGCGACGCCGACCTCATCATCGTTCTGGAGCACGGGGCCATCCGTGAAGCCGGAACACATCACGCCCTCATGGCCGCCCGCGGCCCCTACGCGCGGCTCTTCACCCTTCAGGCGAGCGGGTACCGCGAGCCGGAGAAGGCGGTGGCCCCGTGACGTGGGTGCTCATCGTCGTGAGCTGCGCGATCGCGGCTCTGGCCTTGTCGATCGTACGGCTGCGCGCGACCTACTCCGTGATCCGGGTTGATGGCAACAGCATGGCCCCCACACTGATCGACGGCGACCGGCTCCTGGCCCGGCGAGTGGCCCCGGCGGCCCTGCGAAGCGGCCATATCGCCGTGGTGCTCAGCCCGCTGCCGATGGGCGGCCCGTTCCTCATCAAGCGCATCGCCGCCCTACCTGGCGATCCCGTCCCCCAGCCGGTGCGGCCATTCGTCCCCGATGCCCGTGTACCTGACGGACAACTCATTCTGATCGGCGACAACACCGACGCGAGCTTCGACTCCCGCGAACACGGTTACTTCCCCATCGCCGATATCCGCGCCATCACCATTCGAAAGCTTACCTCTGCCAGAGATCCCAGCAGGACGGAGAGCGAGCCAGTACGAGAATTTTTCCCCAGAAATCGAATCGGCAACAAAGAAATGGAACAAACGAAGTGATACGGCTCATCGAAAATATCGGCGATCGTCTTCTCGCGCTGGTCGTTCCAGAACACCGCGCCGCGGCGGACGAATGCTACACCCAATATCGCTGCGGCCCGTACGGCTGCACCGGGGGCATGGATTACAAGGTCAGGAAGCAGGTCAGAACCGTCTGCCGGGCGTCCGGTATACAGCCGTGGCGGAACACACCTTATTGCTGCTACATTTAATTACCGGCTGGGCTCTGGGGTGCCTGGAGACGGGCGCGTAGATATGTCATCAGGGCGCCAGGCCCTCAGTCCGGATCCACGGCGTGAACGTGGGAGCTAGCAAGCGAGGGCGCCCCTTGGGCTGGGAGGATGGGAGTTCTTGATGCTTTCATCCGCCGCTCCAAGGGGCACTTCGTACTAATCAGGGGTCGGGCAATTGCCGCAGCGGGGGAAATGCCCGCGCCCTGTGCCGGTCAGATCTGACGCCGGCCGCCCGAGAGGATCAGACTGCCAGGGTGCCCGTGAAGGATGTCCTGATAAAGCCGCTGCACTTCGGCGTTCGGCTGAATGCCGAGTTCCTGATCGAGGACCCGGTAAAGCCGCCGATACGCGGCGAGGGCTTCCATGCGACGGCCTCCGGCGTTCAGGGCTCGCATCAACGTGGCCCACAAGGTCTCCCTGAACGGCTGGGCGGCGATGAATTGCTCCAGTTCGGGGACGACGTGGATGTTGAGGCCGAGCCGCAACTCCGCCTCAAGACGCATCTCATAGGCGTTCAGGCGAACCTCTTCCATTCGGCAGCGTTCCTGGCGGACGACCTCGACGTCCACATCGGCCAGCAACGGTCCGCGCCACATCCCGAGCGCACCTCGCAGGCACTCGGCTGCCAGGCTCGGGTCCCCCGTGTTCAAGGCTTGGGCGCCGGCGGTGGTCAGTTGTGCGAATGTCCCAAGGTCGACGACGCCGTCCGGCACGGCCAACAGGTATCCGGAACCTTCGGTTCGGAGCTCGACGCCTCTCGCGGTGAGCGGGGCGATCGCCCGCCGTAGACGATAGACATATGTCTGCAGGCTCGTCTTCGCCGTGGCAGGTGGACCGGCCGGCCACAATTCCGACGTGAGAAGGTCGAAGGTGACCATCCGGTTCGATCCCAGCAGAAGCATGGCCAAGATGGCCCGCTGCTTGGCAGCCTGAACAGGGATCTCTCCCGCGGAGTCCACCACCCGCAACGGCCCCAGCAACGAGAACATCCATTCGCCTCCAAGCGTTTCGAGCGCGTAAGGGACGGCGCAGCCGTACCTGGTCGACGCGTAGACGGCCGGGGACCGCGCGGTACATGTACACCGGCCGCCCGTGCCGCAAAACTGGCGCGGACTACGCTACGTCGAGCCGGTATGTAGTAGGTATGCCGGATCTTTGAAGTCAAGCTTCTCGGTCCTAAGCGCGGACTTAATGTCAGCGATCCGGTGTGGAGCGCGGATCCAATATCGGTGGCCGGGGCTGCCTGTAGGACCCTGCTGGTTAACTCGTTTCAGGCGGTCAGGACTGGTTTGAGTCGGGCCAGGTGGCTGGTGCGTTTGCGTTCCAACGAGTGGCCGTTCCACCAGGCGTGCAGTCGGATCAGGTTGATCGCGATGGGGGAAGCGATGTGTTCAAGGTGGACTTTCTTGATGCCGCGGTAGCGGGCTCGGCGTAGGCCAGCGACCGTGACAGCTTGGTGGCCGCGAGATCCGCCGCATGAAGATCTGCACCGTCCGACCAGGGCTGCCCTTCCCGCACGCCGCCCAGGCCATCCAGGTCAAACGCCGCCGCACCGACCACCGCACCGGCAAGACCACCATCGTGACGATCTACGCCGTCACCAGCCTCCCACCGGGACGCATCACCCACACCCAACTCGCCGCCCTGATCCGCGGGCACTGGAGCATCGAGGCCCTGCACCACATCCGCGACGTCACCTACCGCGAGGACGCCTCCCGCGTCCGCACCGGCACCGCACCCCGAATCATGGCTGGCCTGCGCAACCTGGCCATCAGCCTGGCCCGCCTGATCGGCTGGACCAACATCGCCCCCGCCACCGACCACTACCGCAGCCACCCCGACGACGGCCTGCAGCTAATCGGTCTTACACCATGAGAACGCTTCGGCCCTGCGTGTAGACCCCTGGCTTTGTGGCGCGGGCGGCCATCACCCTGTCTGTGACGTGCATCTATTCATGCTGTGATTCCTGCAGACCTTGGTCATGCCACAACACTTAACGTGAGCACCGGGCTGAAAGGATCTTCGCCAGAGGTTGCGAGAACGAAGATCGAGCACACCGAGCACGGCCCTCGGCCCGCAGGAATCAGCCACTCTGATAGCAGGCCACAATCGCGGTCCGAGCACCTTGCTGCCCACCAACGATCAGCACAGCCAAGCCCTCACCTGGCCTTCATCCCTGCCTACGCATCGCCGCATCATGGCCAGAGACAGCAGAATAGCGCTGGAGGCGTTCCAGCAGAGCTTCGGGCGAGATAGCCATATGTTCCAGCAGGAGCCGATGTGGAAAGACGAATCCGTTTCCGATCCTGCGGATCAGAATACGCTGTTCAGCCTCATACAAGAAGCGCAGATAGTCCATTGGGATCATCTTGCTGCGAACAAGGCTCATGCGCACGACCCAGTGATAGACACAGGCGACTCCACCGAAACGGTAACCGTGCGACAAACCGCACACTACGCCCAGCAGAACGCCCAAAAGCCACGCGCTTCGCCAGGGGATGTCCGGCAGAGCCAATCTGACGAGGGCGACATAAATCAGGCCCATGGCGATACCTGAACAAGAGCCGATGATACAGGCGTATTTGAAGGAGCGGCGAATGCCCTCATTCGGACGGTCGCGTACGTCTTGCAGGCTAGGCTCGAAGTGGTCGGCGACGAACAGATAGAGCAAGCCGATCGCCAATGCCACGATGATCAAGATGGGGCTACTGCTCGGGTCGGGGGTAAGCAGCTCGAAAGCGGTGACGATAAACCATCCAAAGAGGGCGACACTGGCCACGCTTATGGTGATGCCGATCAGGGCGTAGGTAGGCTCGCCGGCTCCTGCAAGTCCGCGCAGACGCGGTCGCCACGTCCATTTCAGCTCCTCTACCGGAGATCTGTTTGTCAGGAGCAGCCCGTCTGTGACAAATACTTGAGCGAACATAATCGCTACCATCAGGAGCTGAAAGACTCGCCCATCTCCACCCAAGAAGTCTGATGGCGCGCTAGCGACCAACAGAACAGCAAGTGCCACAGCGTTGGTGCGGGCGTTGGTGGGCTTGACCTGGCGGTAGGCGAATATCGTGAAGAAGATCAGCAAACCAGCAGAGAGCCCAACAGCCTTTGCTGTAGCCAACGGGTCGGACACCGTAAAGACGCCGAGGGTGTAAGCAATCGCCAGCCATATCAGGGCAAGGCTGAAGATCGAGTACTGAAATACCCATTTGTGCACCACTCGCAGCATGGTGGTACTTCGCGAGGGCACCCATGACTCATCCAGACGGTCTAGATAGAACGCCTGCTCACCGCGCGCGGTAAGGGTGCGCGCGAGCCACGTGAGCCAGGTGACGATCTGCTCGGCGGGATAGCGGCCAGTGCGATGCTCATACAGCATTCGGTCGATGTAGGCGTCGAAGATTCGGCTCTGGCGTTCTTGTATCGTGCCATGTTGGCGGAGCTCGACGGCCCGACGGCCTGCGTACGTGCGGCCGATGATGTAGAGCATCAACGGCGAGCGCAGCAGACCCCACAGCGAGTTGTCTGTCTCCAGTGCTTCACGCACGTCTAGCAGCGCTGAATCGGCAGTGGTGAGATACCAGCGAACGTCCTGCTCGGTGGGTTGATCAATGATCACGGTGTGCAGTCCGCTGATCGTCTCTGCCAGTCGGCGGTCGCGGCTTCGGCAGGTGAGCACCATACCGACGCAGCGCTGTCGAAAGCCGATCAGCTGCCTCGCGCACTCACGCCGATGCTCTTGATCTCGGACATCGTCGAGACCATCAAATAGAAGCAAAACATCGTCGGTGTCTTGCCTCTGTCCGGCTGCTCGGGGATGAGTTCCCGCCAGCAGCACTCGAACCACTGCCGGAGCAATGTCGTAGGCGGTGCTGATCTCGCTGACCAACCACTCCTCGAACGGCTGACCGTGATAGCTGGACAAGCTAACCAGGATCGGCACGACCGCTTCCTGGCCGGGCTCAGCAGCCAACGCGCGCTTAACGAGTTCCTCAGCCAACAGCGCCAGCTGAATGGTTTTACCCAGGCCCGGCGAACTGATTAGCAGCAGATTCTCCGCACAATCCTCGAACACCTGCGCCACGGTGGTGCCGTCCGGATATGGCCGCGGTTCCTCACCTGGCCTGGTGGCGCGCTTGGCGAAGTGCGGCGGCAGTGGCGTGCCCTCCCGGTAGGTTCCAAGCAGAGCGACCGCCCGAGCCCGCACTAGTTGCAAGAACACGCGGCGTCGCCGCGCCCGCTCGGCGAGACGGCGCCGCCGAGATAGCGCCTGCCAAGGAGTCATCAACAGGTCGCGCGCCCCGCGCAGAGGTCGACGCCATACCCGCCAGGAGGGGTGATCCCAATCGCGTACGTCATCCTGCGTCTGCGCAGGGTCACCATCATCGTCCATTCCAGGCAACGGTGCCCAGGTGCCGATCTTCTTACCTTGCCTGTAGACGTCGTCAACCTCTTGCCAGCGATGCTTCCACTGTGCCGGTTGACCACCTAGTGCTTTGACGATTCGTTCGCATAGGACCCAGTCGAAAGGCTTCTTGCCGTTGAAAATGGCCGAGAGATGAGGCGGGGAGTAGGTCGTCTTCTGCGCCAGTTCGTTCAGCCCGAGCCGAGCAGTCGGGTCATTCCGGTCATATAGCTCATCGTAGATACGACAGATCAGACCTGCCCACAGGTGAAGACCGGGCTCTGCCTGAGAAGGATCCGGCCGTGGCAGTCCCTTGGTGCGGCTGCCACCGGCCGAGCTTCCGTCGCGGTTCTTGGCAGCCATCATCGCGACCCATTCACCCATTCACTACCGGCCACAGACCCTTTCAGCGGGCCTTTCGCGGCGTTGACACTAAGACCCATCGGCCGGCCGACCCTTCCGATCGTCAACTGTGAAAGGTGACCCAGGTGGATCCCTTCCATCTTCCCGAGGTGTATCTGCTCGCCACGGCAGCCCTGCTCCTGGCTCGCACGCTGCTCCTGCGCCTGTGTGAGGTAGTAGCCCTCGCCCTCGTCCTGCGCGGCAGCCTGCCTGAGGATCGGCCAAGGCTGATCAACGAGTTCTCCCGGTGCTTGCACCCCACACGTCCTGATGCGCTTCGGGATGCGCCACGCCGCCGTAGGTAATCGACACTCGCTCCGGCGCGCCTTGAGCGCGCCGGAGCACTTCTGTCGGGCCAGCCTCGCTTGTTTCGGCACAACAGCAGCAGACACGGCAGTCCCTCATGTCCCTCGCCCACCTCGTGACGGCGAAACGCTAGCCCACGCCGTACGCGAAGAAGGAGAAGTCGACCAAACTGGCATGCGAGTAGGGCGCCCTCGGTGTGGGGGATGGCGCAGACCCGTGTGCTGATCCGTCAGATTGACACCGGGTCGGCGGCAAAGCCGCTGCGCCAGTTGCGGGATAACTGTTGTTATCTGGCGAGATAGCGAGTAAACACCGGGTGCGAGCTGGGCGCAGGCCCGACCCAACGGATGGTTCGATCCCCGGTTATCTGGCAACTCGGCGGGTCGTGGAGAGAAACGGCGTGGATCCTGTGCCGCTCGAATATTGAGTTACGTGTCCTGAGCTGCGGTTACGCGGCGTGGCGGTATTCGCTGATCATGCCTGCGACGACGGGTTTTCGGCGGATGGATCGCAGGTCGTTGAGGTCGGTCACGTCGCGGGCGGCCTGCGTTGCGGTGTCCGGGGGCCGTTGGTGCCGGGACTGGTGCGGCCGGTACCCGTTGTAGTGGATCAGATACTCCTGGAGCACGAGGGCCAGGCGGCGTTCATTGAGGATCAGAATCCGGTCCAGAAGTTCACGGCGCAGGCTGCCGATGGCCCGCTCGCCAGGTGGCGTTCATCCTCGGCGTCCGCGGCAGGGTGGTGATGGGCCGTAGCCCTTCGGCTGTGAAGACCTCCCGAAAAGCGACGGTGAAGAGCGGGTCCCGATCGTGGATCAAGAACCGTAGCCCGGCGATGCGCTCCCCCAGGCCCATCACCAACTTGCGGGCCTGCTGCACCATCCACGCCCCGGTCGGGTGCGCGCTCACCCCACCCAGATGCAGTCGCCGGGTACCGTGCTCGATGAAGACCAGCACATACAGCCGTTTGAGCAGCAGTGTCTCGACCACCAGGAAGTCACACACGATGATCGCATGGGCCTGAGCGGTCAGGAACTGCCGCCAGCTCGGCCCAGCCCGGCGGGGCGCCGGATCGATACCGGCCGCGCCCAGGATCTCCCACACCGTGGAGGCCGCGATCGGGAACCCCACCCGGGCCAACTCGCCCTGGATTCTCCTGTGCCCCCAGGTCGGGTTCTCCCGCGCCATCCGAACAATCAGGTGCCTTGACCGGCCGGCGGGTGCAGGGCCGCCCCGGGCTCCGCCTCCCGGTGAAGGTCCACTTCCGCGCCACGAGGTTGCGATGCCAGCGCAAGATCGTCGCAGGGGTTACTGGGAACACCTTCGCCCACCGGCGGCGCTGGACCAGCCGCGACAACGCCGCAAGCCAGAGCCCTGGCGGCGTGACCCCGCTGCGGCCGGACACCGAGCTGACATCGAAGCACCTGGTTCTCGTGACGCAGCACCAGTAGCTCAGCTTCCTTGGACAAATCAGAGCGGACCAGCACCGCCACAAGGCTGCACAAGCACCGAACCACCCTGTAGATCAGCGACAACGACACCCCCGCGATGGTGACAGCCGCCGCACTGATCGCGCAGCAGAACCCCAGCTCAGAGCCCGAAACCGTGTTTCCGAGCGGGACACGACCAGCGCTGATTCACCGCTGACCGGGAAACGGGTCACGTGGCCGGTCAGAACATACCGCTGCTATACCGCCTCTCCTTACGATTCGGACAGCGAGTCAACCGCCACGAGAAGGCGTTATGCAACTGGCCAACATCGGGACGTCTTTCGTCGGACTCGGCCTTGACGCAGGCTCTGTTTCGTGCGGTATCAGGATCCTTCCGGACGTAAGGAAATCATGATGAAGAATCTGCTCAAGGCCGCTGCGGTCGGCGCTGCCTTGGTCGCATCAAGTGCTGCGATGGCGCAGCCGGCGATGGCGAGTGACCTCTCGTGGACCTTTAGCGACGGCGTCATCTCCTATAACGACAGCACGAACAAGTTCTGCGTGCGGGCGTACGACTCCGAGGGCGCCCGCCAGGTTACAGCGACGATTACTCCCACTGGCGGCAGTAGGTCGGTCACCTTCACGGACAAGAACGACTACTACGGCCACTCGGGCGGCTCGTGCATGTACCTGAACGGCTACTCGGAGAACACCAGCCTCACCGTGACCGCCAAGTCGTACTGGGGCGAGCGCGGCACTTGGGTGGGGCGCGGGAGCAGGACAATCACCACCTGACCAACCTCCTGGCTCCCCCCGCACGCCGTGCAGGCGCGCCCTGGCCTCCCGCACGCCTGCCTCGGCATGCCGGCCCAGCTCCCTGGCCAGCCGCGTGACCAGGTCGTGCACCCGGTAGCG